>JBIKUP010000076.1:0-6391 GCA_044347535.1 Burkholderiaceae bacterium | reverse complement strand
GTGACACCACCCTGCGTGATACTGACACGACGCGCTGGCGAGCGTAGCCGGATTTCACCACCATGCTGTTCGATATCTGCTTTCATCGCATTCAGCAAGGTGCTGGACCCACCCTCGAGATAGCCAAGCTTCTCGCGGAACAGGTCATAGCGCGAACGGCCGATACGTCGGATACGACTCCAGATCCATGCCGCTGACAGGTTGTTAGCGTAATCGTAGAACTTGTAATCGAACAGTCGTCGCCACAGCACTTCCCATGCTTCATGACCAACCCAGCGCTTGATCCAGGCACTTGCTTCCACATGATCCAATGGTCGCCAGTTGGTGCGCTTAGTACTCAGGAATGCGTGCAAGCCATAGCGAAACTTAGCAACGAATGACAGACCTCGGAATCCGAGTAAGGCGAAAGGATTACCCCATGGCTGCAAGCGGCGCTGATACCAGTAGCCCATTTTCGTCTCGACCCAGCGCATCTTGTTGGCGATGCCAAGCTCATCGAGTATTTGCAGAAAGGCGTGATCTGAGGTGCAGTGAAAATGGTAATAACGTTCGATCTGCAGCCCGTTAAAGTCGAAACAGGCCGTCATGCCACCGACACGGTCATCGGCTTCGAACACCACCGGGCGATGCCCATCGCGCGCCAACTGGTACGCAACGGCCAACCCCATTGGACCGGCACCTAGTACGGCAATTCGCTGTCCACTCGATTTGTCAGGCGCCATACTCAAAACTCCAACACCACTGCGCTATAGCGTGGGTCACAAAATGTCTCATTAATCGCATCGGCAAACGGGGTTGAGCGCACGCCAAAGATTGATGGCCAGTCGATGACCTCGAACTCATCCTTGGCAACGAGCGCAGCCAGTTGCTGCGTGGTGAATGGTGGATTGCGATCGAACTGCCCCCAAATCCATAGCAGAGCATAAAACAGGCTATAGGGAATCTTCATGATCAGCGCTGCGGCATTCGTTGCACGCTTGATCTCGCGAATGATGTCGATGTAGTCAACCTTTTCATGACCCGAGATATTAAATACACCCTCGGTGATACGCTGCTCGATACAGCTGATGATGATCTGGCAAAAATCACCGACATACAGAGGTTGCCGAAGAAAACGACCATCACCGGGTATTGGAAACACTGGGACTTTTTTCATGAACCGCGATAGCCAGCCCAAGTGTTTGCGATCAAACCAACCAAACATCAAGGTAGGACGCAAGATCGGGCAACGAATGCCACTCTCAAGCACCATCTGCTCCTGCACTTTTTTGGTGTTGGTATAGAAGTCGTCAGCGACCGATGTTACGACCGATGAGCTGATATGCACCAGACGGATGCCTTGGCCGTGCTTGATCACATCGAGCAGGTGGCGGGTAGCGATCAGATTGTTACGCTCAAAATCGACATAGTCATTCCCGCCAATTTGGGCTTGCAGCATGACCACAGTCGCAGCTTGCGTGAAATGTCGCTCCCAGTCACCGCGCTCCGCCAAATCGGCGTACTCAGCGGTAATCTCAGGATGCAGGGATCGCACCACCTCAAGATTGGCGCGATGCTTGTCTAACACTACGATCTCGCGGTAACCGCGCGCCTTCAGCCTGACGATTAAATTCTGGCCGACTAGCCCGGCGCCGCCGGGCAGAATAATTTTCTGCGAGTGGTTTGCGTTAGCCATTCAAATATTCAGCTTATGAAAAATCCAGCGCGGTAAGTGCTGAACGATTAGCATAATCAATTGCCATTTCGCAGGTACATACGCCACCGGCTTTCCGGCTTCAATCGCCTTGACGATCGCGCTCGCTACCTGATCAACTGCGGCGAGTCTGCCGGAGGGCAAATGCGCTGTCATCGGCGTTGCAGTTGGCCCCGGCTTGATCAGAACAATTTTTATGCCCGTATAAGCAAAGCGATGCTGCAGCCCCTGCGTATAGCGCTCGACCATGCCTTTACCTGCACCGTAAACATAATTCGCCTTGCGGCCGCGATCTCCCGCGACTGAACCAATCAACGCGAGCGTTCCGTGCCCTTGCTGCGCTAGTTGCTTGGCGAAGGCCTCCGCAAACAAGGCCGGCGAAAGACCATTGATCTGCAACGCAGCCTCAGCGAGATGAATATCCTGCTCACAGCTTTGCTGCACCGGTAAATCGCCATGCGCAATCAAGACAATATCGATCACCGATTGTGCGGCCTCCTGCGCAAGCGTAGCAATTGCGTCGACATCAAGAAAATCAATCTGGACGGTTTGTATATCGGACTGTGGGCTGCGAACCCGCAGATCATCAGCAACGCGCTGAACGCGCGACAGATCACGTCCGACCAGTAGGAAATCAGCTGCCTCGCGCGTCCATAGCCGTGCGCAATGCTCCGCGATTGCTGAACTGGCACCAATAATGACGATTCTCTTTTTTCTCAACTTAACTCCCCAACAGCCGACGCGACATCGCCGAGCTAATGCCCGCATCTCGCAACGGCAAAAATTCTTTCAATCGTGGGTATCCCGCTTCAAACATAGCACGCGGCATACGTGCATCTTTTGCAGGATACAGACGACCACCCGCCTCCATCACGATAGCGTCGAGTCTTTCAAATAAAGCCAGCGTAGGCGTACCCGTATTCGGAAAGTCCAGCGCCAAAGTAACGCCGGGTCGAGCAAAGCTCAACATACCGATCGCATCGCGCTGACCAAAGGTTTTGAGTACAGCAAGAAAAGATCCCAGGCCAGCGCTCGCTATTGTCTTCAACATGGCCTGTACACCTGCGGCACCCACCTCGCGTGGCAAGACACATTGGTACTGATAGAACCCATGTGGCCCGTACAGGCGGTTCCAGTCTTGTATACGGTCTAAGGGATGAAAAAACTGTACGTAGTGCTGCAAACTGCGAGTCTGCGTTTTTTTCAGGTGGAAGTACATCGCGTTGAACGGTCGCAGCGAGAGCCGATTCACCATTGAAATCGGCGGAACGAAGGGAAATCGCAGATCAGCACGTGGCGGCGGCTCGGGCTGATCACCAGCGACTGAATTCGCGCGCATGAAGATACCGCGCCCTGAGGGGTGCAAGCAATCAATCCACGACACTGTGTGCTCCCAATCCGCTTCCGAAGCGTCGGCTAGCGCGAAGAATTCCTCGAGGTCTTCATACGGAAGTGTTTCAACCTCCAGCCACGGGCTGGGTACACGGCGCAGCTGTAGCTCAGCCTCGACGATCACCCCTGTCAGGCCAAGCCCACCGACCGTGGCTGCGAACATGGTGTCGCCCGGTAAGCAGTTGAGGACTTCTCCGCTGGTGCGAGCGAGCGTCAGCTGTGTGACATGATCGCCAAAGCAGCCATAGCGGTGATGATTTTTGCCGTGAATATCGTTGGCGATTGCGCCACCCACCGTGACATATTGCGTACCTGGCACCACTGGCAGCATCCAGCCCCGTTGCACACCGAAACGTTGAATCTCGCGCAGCAATGTCCCTGACTCACAGCGCAATCGACCTGTTTGCTCATCAAATGCAATGAAACGATCAAGTGATCGCAGATCCCATAAAGTGCCACCCGGGTTCAGACACACATCACCATAGCTACGGGCCATACCAAACGCGAGGCCTTGGTGCTGACCGGTGATATCCGCTGAGATTCGGGTTCTGTCAGCGAATGCTTGCATGCGGTGATCGGAGGTACCGAGTCGTCCCCAGGAACCAACCGCTACCATGTCCATCCCCGTGAGCCGGCCAGCAGAACGCCAAAGAAGATGACGCCAGTGATCAGACCAACGCGATCACGCATGGCAAACACCAAGGGGTCATCATGCATCTCGCCGCGATGGGCTTTCATCCAGATACGGCTGATCCAATACAGCAGCACCGGCACCGCCGCCCATATCAACTCCGGCGAACGATACAAGCGCACCACCGCTTCACTGTTCAGATAGAGCGCCAACACCAGTACAGAAGCGTAGCCGGACATCAGGCCCAGTGTTTGTACTAGCGAAGCATCCGAGGTGAGGTAACCACGCCCATGCGCCCGTTCGCTACCCGACTTCGCCTGTAAATCCAGCTCGGCATAGCGTTTGACGAAAGCCAAGGACAAAAAGAAAAACGCAGAAAAAGCGAGTAACCAAAATGAGAGCGGGATACTGAGCGCCGCAGCGCCGGCAATTACACGAAGCGTGTAGAGCATGGCGAGTGCAAGACAATCAATAATCACCAGACGCTTCAATATCAGCGAGTAAGCACAGGTCAGGGCAAAGTAAAACAAGAGCCAGGCACTAAATGCCCAGCCAACCGGTACTGCACACAGCAAAGCACACACCAGTAAAAGTGGTACCAGCATGACACCCAGCGCGACCGGTATCTGCCCTGCAGCAAACGGGCGAAAGCGCTTGCGCGGGTGCTGTCGGTCACTATCGAGATCCAGCAGGTCGTTCGCGATGTATACCGCTGAAGCGCACAAGCTGAAAGCAACGAAGGCTAGCAACAAGCGCGGCAATGTCTCGCCATCAGGGATCATGTGCGCAGCCATTGGCGCCATGAAGAGTAAAAAATTCTTGGTCCATTGATGTGGACGTAATGCTCGTAGCAAAGCTTCACCAACCCGGTGGTCGTTGTCGAAGATCTTGTCGACATCGGCGACGGTTTTTGCCTTTCTGGTCACCTCGGCCGACGCGTTGACTACCACTGCCTTACGTGCGCGCTGCCAAACATGCAGATCGACCGACGCATTACCGACATAATCAAAGCCACCGGCACCAAACAGTCGCTCGAGCGCATCAGCTTTTTTTACGCCGCCGAGATTGGTATTGCCATCACTGGCGATGACTTCATCAAAGATACCCAGGTGTTCGGAGATGGCTATCGCAATGCTGTGGTCTGCAGCGGTACAAAGCACCAGCTTGCGGCCCTGAGCGCGTTGCTCGGTCAACCAAGTGATGAGTGGCTGATGATAGGGCAGCGTACTCGGATCAAATCGCGACAACGCTGCCAGCCGCTGCTTAAGCACTGCCTTACCTTGTAATAGCCAGAAGGGTAGCTGCAGCAACGCCAACGGATGCTCACGCAGCGCACGTAATGCGGCTTCATGCAAAGTGTCCGAGCGGACCAGCGTACCGTCAAGATCGACAGCGAGCGGGATGGCATTCAAAGGCGTGTCCTTCTGGGGGTGAGCGGCTGATTGCGCCAACTCGAGCGCGGCTATTTTAATTCAGCAACATGATAGGAAGCGGCGCCCACAGCGCTTCCGGCAGCGGCACTCAGCAACGATGGCCGGCCGCCGGGACTCTCAGGACTTTTTCAGCGCTGAACCGCATCAACCACGGCCAAGGCAGTCATGTTGACAATACGACGGACCGTCGCCGACGGTGTCAGGATATGTACCGCCCGCGCGCAGCCGAGCAGTACCGGGCCAATGGCGATACCACCACCAGCGGTCATCTTCAGCAAGTTGTACGCGATATTGGCAGCGTCGATATTAGGCATCACTAACAGATTAGCGTCGCCTTTTAGTAAGGTATCGGGCATCACTGACCTTAGCAGGTGTGCGTCAAGCGCGGTGTCACCATGCATCTCGCCGTCGACCTCGAGATCGGGCGCACGCTCACGAATCAGGGCCAATGCCTCACGCATCTTGAGTGCCGACTCGCTATTGCTACTACCGAAGTTAGAGTGCGATAACAGCGCAGCACGCGGGTGTAGCCCGAAGCGTCGCATTTCTTCGGCTGCCATGATGGTGATCTCGGCGATCTGCTCAGCATTAGGATTCTCATTGACATGGGTATCGACCAGCACAATCTGTCGGTCATGCAGCACCAAGGCATTCATTGCGGCGTAGGTGTTCACACCTGCGCGCTTACCCAAGATCATGTCGATGTAATGCAGATGCAGATCGGTGTTGCCGTAGGTACCGCAGATCATGCCGTCGGCATCACCTTTGTGAATAGCCATGGAACCGATCAGCGTATGGCGGCGGCGCATTTCCAGCTTTGCCCATTGCTCAGTCACGCCTTTGCGGCGAGTCATCGCAAGAAAGGTCTCCCAGTACGAGCGGTAGCGCTCATCGCGCTCAGGGTTAATCACCTCGAAATCGTGCTCCGGGCGAATCCGTAAACCGTAGCGCTGTATACGCTGCTCAAGCACTGCAGGGCGACCCACCAAAATCGGCTTGGCCAAGTCCTCGTCAATCACTACCTGTACCGCACGCAATACGCGTTCTTCTTCGCCCTCGGCAAATACAATGCGCTTTTTCTCGGGCGGCGCTTTCTTGGCGATGGCAAACACCGGCTTCATCAAGGTGCCGCTGTGATAAACAAACTGCTGCAGGCGCTCCATGTAGACCGCCATGTCCTTGATCGGACGCGCGGCAACACCGGCTTGCTCAGCGGCGATTGCGACTGCCGGCGCGATCTTC
>JBIKUP010000075.1:0-6414 GCA_044347535.1 Burkholderiaceae bacterium | reverse complement strand
CCTGGCTCAACAGGTGAGACATGGGCAGCAAATTGAAAAATCTAGGCTTAGTAGGACTCGGACTGATCGCCGGTATCGCCGGTTCGATGCAGTTCGACGCAATGGCCCAGCGTAACGCTAACTCACCGCTACCGATCGAAGAGCTGCGCACGCTCGCTGACGTGTTCGGATTGATCAAGACCGACTATGTCGAGCCGGTCGAAGACAAGAAGCTACTGACCGAGGCGATCTCCGGCATGGTGTCGTCGCTAGACCCACATTCGGCCTTCCTCGACAAGAAAGCGTTCAAGGAACTGCGCGAAGGCACGCAGGGCAAGTTCGTTGGTCTTGGTATCGAAGTCGGGATGGAAGATGGCTATGTCAAAGTCATTTCACCGATCGAAGATTCGCCCGCATTCAAAGCTGGCTTGAAGTCCGGCGATCTGATCACCCGCTTAGACAGCACACCGGTGAAAGGCATGACGCTGGATGAAGCCGTCAAGCGCATGCGCGGTGAGCCAAACACCAAAATTACGCTGACAGTGGCGCGCAAGGAAGAAGACAAGCCACTGCTCATCACCATCGTGCGCCAGGAAATCAAGGTGCAAAGCGTGAAGGGCAAGATGATCGAGCCAGGTTTTGGCTGGATACGCGTGTCGCAGTTCCAAGAGCCAACCGTTGAAGACCTCGCCAAAAAAATCAATCAGCTGTACCAGCAAGACCCCGGCATGAAGGGACTGGTACTTGATCTGCGTAACGACCCGGGCGGTGTACTGCCGGGGGCGATTGGTGTCTCTGCAGCCTTCTTGCCAAAAGATGTGCCGGTTGTCTCGACCAACGGTCAATTGCCCGACTCCAAGGCCACCTACTACGCGCGCCGCGAGTTCTATGGCACGCGTGCTGGCACCGACCCATTGGCTCGACTGCCTGAGGGCATTAAAAAAGTGAAGATGGTGGTGCTGGTGAATTCCGGTTCCGCCTCTGCTTCGGAGATCGTGGCTGGCGCGCTGCAAGACTACAAGCGCGCCGTCATCATGGGCACACAGACTTTTGGTAAAGGCTCCGTGCAAACAATTCGTCAGCTTTCGGCGGACACCGCTGTCAAGCTGACCACAGCGCGCTACTACACACCGAATGGCCGCGCGATTCAGGCCAAAGGTATCGTTCCGGATTTGTTAGTCGATGAATACGCCGATGGCGACGGTATGAACGGCTTGCGTCTGCGCGAAGCCGATCTGCAAAAGCACCTGTCCAACGACAAAGATAAAGATGCAGAAAAAGGCGCGGCGATCGTCGATGAACTGGAAGAAGCAAAGCGCCTGTCGGCCCTCGAGAAAAAGCGCAAGCCAATGGAATTCGGTGGCAAGGATGACTTCCAGCTAGCGCAAGCGCTCAATCACTTGAAGGGCATGCCCGTTCAAACATCGAAGACCGCTAAAGTCGAAGCCAAGAAAGAGTAAAGTTTCATCAATCGGGCGGTCGCCGTGAGTACCTAACCGCCCGACTTGCCGACAACGGCCGCACGCTCTGCGGCCGTTTTTCATTCAAGACCTAGTGATGGATGATCAACAGTTACTGCGCTACTCGCGTCACATACTGCTCGACGAGATCGGCATCGAAGGCCAGGAGAAGCTGCTGGCTGCGCATGCCTTGGTCATCGGTGCGGGGGGCTTGGGCTCTCCGGTTGCGCTTTACCTCGCCTCGGCCGGCATCGGCAAGGTCACGCTGGTAGATGACGACACGGTCGATCTGACCAATTTACAGCGCCAAATTCTTCACACCACAGCACGGGTTGGCCAGCCCAAAGCGGCTTCCGGCAAGCAAACGCTGGCCGAGATCAATCCTGAGATCACGGTGGTTGCGCTGCAAGAGCGTGCCGATGAAGATCGATTACATGCGCTCGTGGGCGAGGCCAGTGTAGTACTGGACTGCACCGATAATTTCCGTACACGCCACGCGATCAATCGCGCCTGTGTGCATGCACGCGTACCGCTGGTGTCCGGCGCAGCAATACGCATGGACGGACAGGTTGCTGTGTTCGACCCACGCAGTGGCGACAGCGCTTGTTACGCTTGCCTGTTCCCGCCCGATCAAGTGTTTGAAGAGGTGCAGTGCGCCACCATGGGCGTATTCGCGCCGCTAGTCGGCATTATTGGCACGGTACAAGCCGCTGAGGCGTTGAAGTTGGTGATGGGTATCGGCGAATCCTTAGCCAACCGCTTGTTGATGCTAGACGCGCGTTCGATGGAATGGACCAGCATACGAACCGCCAAGAGCCACGACTGCGCAGTATGCGCGAGTGCAACGCGGGACATCGACTGAAGCACGACTGCACCAATTGAGTCATCCCGGCGAAGGCCGGGATCCAGTCTTATGCCGCCAACAAACCCAGCTGCAGCACTGCGCCGTCCGTTGGCTTTAGCTGAAAGCCGCTCTTGGCGAAACGGTGCCAGCGCCCAATCACAAAAGCCATCAGCAACGCGGCGCGCGCGGCCGCTTCTTCTTCGGCGGGCCCGCCTTGTGTGGCGGCCAGCTTCCACGACTGGCGCAAGGCCAGTTCGACGCGATCAACAAATTGGTTCATGCGTCGCTGCAAGCGCTCGTCTTCGTTGACCAGTGCATCACCAATCATCACCTTGGTCATCCCGGGGTTTTGCTCGGAAAAATCGAGCAGCATGCGTGCCACCGCCAGCGCCTGACGGCGACCGTTTTCTTCGCTCTGGGTGATCTTGTTGACCAGCGTGAAAATCGAGGTCTCGATAAATTCGATCAATCCCTCATACATCTGCGCCTTACTGGCGAAGTGGCGGTAGAGCGCGGCTTCAGACACATCCAGCTTGGCCGCGAGCGCTGCCGTGGTCACCTTCTCTGCTTTCGGGCTTTCCAGCATGCCCGCAAGCGCCTGCAGGATCTGTAGTTTCCGCTCGCCTGTCTTGGAGTTCGGCATGGTCTTGTCAGTCCGGCAAAAGTGGGAAAGCCCGAAGTAGGAAGCCCGTTTTGCAGCTGCCCTAACGCCGTAACCGCGACAGGCGATCAGGCAACTGGTGCAGTGATTTTACTTGTACATCGACACATCCCGGGCGAAAAAAAACACGGGGTGAAAAACCACTGAACCAGACCGTCCGCAACCCTAAGAATTTCGCCGATTTCAGGTTCTCGATCGAGTCTTCAACCAGCACGCAGCGCGACGCCGCTAGCCCGCGTTGGCGCAGCAAGCGCCGAAGCAGCAATTTCGACGGTTTGGGCCGCCATTGCTTGTGCACCTGCATGGATTCAATCGGTACGTGCTCGGCAAAGTGGCGGTGCAGACCAAGGTGTCGCACGACTGAACGAGCATATTCGCGCGGTGCATTGGTGAGCAAGATCTTGCGGCCCGGCAGGCGCTTCAACAGCCGCGCAATTCCACGCTCGGCGCGAATCATTTGCGCAAGATTGTCGAACTGATGCGCTTCATGCAAAAAATCTTCTGCACGCACACCATGATGCCGCACCATCCCCAGCAAAGTAGCACCGTAGCGCTGCCAGTAACGAACGCGCACTTCATTCACGGCATCGGGATGCGCGGGAAGGTCTTGCTCCGCGAGCACGCGCGAAATCAGCGCGTTCATATTGTTGTTGATCGCAGGGAAGATCGCGTGCGATGCGTTATGCAGCGTGTTATCGAGGTCGAACAGCCAGACGAGCTTACGCGTCACGTACCACCTCGATGTGCAGGTAGTCTGAGCTTCGTCCAGCAAGCGTAGGAAGCGGCTCGATGGTATGTCGAGCGGTACAGCTGCAAGGACTGTACAGCGAGCATTGCAGGTGCAGGCGCGGGTCGCTCAGCAGCTGGATAAACAGAAATCAGTGGGAGCGGATCATCGTACCGAACGCCTGCTCGGTGAGTACTTCCAGCAGCAGTGAATGCTCGATACGGCCGTCGATGATGTGGACCGTATTAACGCCGGATTTTGCGGCATCGAGCGCAGACGAAATCTTTGGCAGCATGCCGCCAGAGATAGTGCCATCTTCGAACATGTCATCGATCTCGCGGGCAGACAGATTGGTCAGCAACTGTCCATTTTTATCCAGCACACCCGGAATATTGGTCATCATGATCAGCTTTTCCGCACGCAGGATTTCTGCGATCTTGCCAGCGACCAGATCGGCATTGATGTTGTATGCCTGACCATCAACGCCAAAGCCAATCGGCGAAATGATCGGAATGAAGGCATCGTCCTGCAATGCTTTGACCACCGCAGGGTTGATCGCCTCGATTTCACCGACAAAGCCGATATCGACATATTCACCCGGCTTGTTTTTGTCAGGCATCTGCATCTTGCGGGCGCGAATCAGACCACCATCTTTGCCGGTCAGGCCAACCGCTTGGCCGCCGTAATGATTGATCAGCATCACGATGTCCTGCTGCACCTCGCCACCGAGCACCCACTCGACCACTTCCATGGTCTCTTCGTCGGTGATGCGCATGCCTTGCACGAAGCTGCCCTGCTTGCCGATTTTTTTCAGCGCACTATCAATCTGTGGACCGCCACCATGAACCACCACCGGGTTCATGCCGACCAGCTTCAGCAGGATGACGTCGCGCGCAAAGCCATGCTTGAGTCGCTCTTCAGTCATGGCATTGCCGCCGTATTTGACGACGATGGTCTTGCCGTGGAATTTACGGATATAGGGCAGCGCCTCTGCGAGGATCTCGGCCTTGATCTCAGGAGCAATAGCAGAAGTGGGCATTGCGGTAGGGGTTGTCAGCGAACAGGAAAGAGCGCGATTTTACTCCCAACCCGCGGTGGCTCGCGCCGGATTTTTAGCGGCCCGCCACTCAGTGGCAAGCACGCAGGGTGAGGTTACCGAATTTTGTCGCTAGTGCTGTCACCTCGTCGCGTAACTCGGCGTCTTCCATCGAGACTCGGATCGCATAACGCGTGGCATTCAGGGGGTACTCGCCGATGCGCGCATCACTCACCCCCGCCGCCCGTAACTTCTCCAGATGCGCCTCGGCTAGTTCGCTGCGGGTAAACCGCCCAAGCGAAATACCCCAGCGCCTTGCCGAATCATCACGGATGACGGCGCTATCGGTGAAGCCCAAGCTACGTAACTGCGCCAAGCGACGGTTAGCTGCCTCCTCATTGGGCAGCGGTGGAATAAAGATTTGCTGGGATGAAGCTGCCTGAACCAGACGACGCTCGGGCGTGGGCTTGGACGACAGCTTGGCGAGTTGCTGCTCGAACGATGCCACGGTCTGCGTGTTGAAGTCACCGATTTCAATACAGGCCGGCTTTGCCGCAGTGCTCGCAGAACCATTCTCTAACGCAGCTGATTTGCCTGACACCTCGACCAAATTCAAGCGCTCGGCGTTCACTTGTTGAGCCATCCGGTCCGGCTCACTCCCGAACTGCTGCGTGGCCTGCATCAGCAAAAGGACGATGGCGTTAGCCAGTAGCAGCAAAAAAAATAGCGGTCTCATCACAACTCCGATAATGCGGCAACATGCAAACCACGCAGCACCAGTTGCTCGACCTGCTGAACCGGCGCAGGCAAATACGGCCACAGATAGTCCGCCGCTCCGCCAGACAGCACACAACTCGCCTCAGGCAATTGCGCTCGGGCCTGCATGATCGCCCCCAGCTGTGCCTGTACACACCCGCTGACAATCGCATCAAGCGTATTGTCCGCGAAGCACGAGACAGATAAACGCGCCTCAACATGCGGTAGCTGCGCAGTGCTCAATGCCAGCGACTGCGCCATGGTACCGAGTCCGGGCAGAATCATGCCACCATGGAAGCGACCGCTGGCGTCTAGTGCATCAATCGTGGTCGCGGTACCGGCGGTAATAACGAGCAGTGCTTGTTCGGGAATCAGCGCGCGTGCACCGAGCAAAGACGCAAAACGATCACAGCCCAGCTGGCTCGGATCTCGGTAGCCATTGGTCACACCGGCGCATTGCGCCGGCGAACGAAACCAGTGCACCGATTCGATTGGCATACCGCTTGCGCGCAATAAGGCTTCCAGCTGCGATCGGATCGTTAAACCAGCGACATTCGATACCCAAGCGCGGCGCGGCTGATGCTGCACCAAGATATCCGCCAGTGCGTCGAGTTCTGCATGAAACAATGCGCCACTCGCCTGCCATGCACCCAACTCGGCATCTTCATGGGCCAGCGCCCATTTCACGCGGGTATTTCCTGCGTCGATCAGTAGCAGCATGTCAGGCCTTGTTTGTCGGTACGGCACGCAAAGAGAGGTCACCTGCTGCTATAGCGACCAAGCCTGCGTCTGTCTCCAGTTGCAAGCAGCCTGCGGCATCGATGCCGCGTGCAATCCCCTCGTGCAGCAACTTGCCCTGATCCATCACGCACACAGGCAATCCAGCAAAAGCATGCCAGCGCTGCCAACGATCAATGAATGGTGCAAGGCCTTGCGTATCAAATAAACGAA
>JBIKUP010000143.1:0-4917 GCA_044347535.1 Burkholderiaceae bacterium | reverse complement strand
CGCAGACAAGGCGACGAATGCCGCCAAACTGAAATCCTTGTTAGATGCGTGCGCGAACATTGTGCCCGGCACGCTGACCTTCGAGGTTGCGCTGGCCGAGTCAGGCTATGAATGCACCTATGACGCCGTTCTGTATTCGGTGTTTGAATCCGCGGCGGCGCTCGACGCGTATCAAAACCACCCGCAGCATGTCGCACTGAAGCCTTTCGTTGCTGCCGTCCGGTCTGAGCGGCAGTGCATGGATTATCACGTCGCCTAGGAAAACGCCTCATATGCAAACCTATCAGCGCATTGTTCTCGCCGCACGTCCTCAAGGTGGTGTCGCGCCTACCGACTTCAGACTCGAAGCTGTACCCGTGCCAGAAATCGGCGAGGGGCAGCTTCTGGTCCGTAATCATTACCTCTCGCTTGATCCATACATGCGCATGCGCATGGAAGACATCAAGAGTTACGCCGCGCCGCAAGCCATTGATGAAGTGATGATCGGTGGCACCGCCGGAGAAGTGATCGCCTCCAAGAATCCGAAGTTCGCCGTCGGCGACAAGGTGGTGGGTATGCTGGGTTGGAGCGAGATGGGTGTCTCCGATGGCAGCATGCTGAAGAAAGTCGACAGCACTCAGATTCCCCTGTCAGCTTATCTCGGTATCGTCGGCATGCCGGGCATGACAGCTTGGTATGGGCTGAACCAGATTTTGCAACCCAAGCCCGGGCAGACCATCGCAGTGTCTGCCGCAAGCGGCGCTGTAGGCAGTGTGGTGGGCCAGCTCGCCAAGCTGCAAGGTTGCCGCGTGATTGGTATCGCGGGCGGTAAAGCGAAGTGTCAGCTGGTCGTCGATAGCTTTGGCTTCGATGCTTGCGTCGACTACAAGGCCGGCAATCTGTTCCGCGACATCAAAGCCGCTGCACCCGATGGCATTGATGGTTTGTTCGAGAACGTGGGCGGCGTCGTGATGGACGCTTCCCTGAATCAGATGAATCCCTTCGGTCGCGTCGCTTTATGCGGCATGATCTCCGGCTACGATGGTCAGCCTATGCCCGTGCACGCTTTGCATAAAGTGCTGTCGATGCGATTGATGGTGCAGGGTTTTATCGTTTCCGAGCATCTCGAGTTGTGGCCACAAGGCCTTTCCGAGTTGGGGCAATTAGTCGCTACAAAAAAACTGAACTACCGCGAGACCATCGCCGAGGGACTGGCGGCTGCACCGGAAGCCTTTATCGGCATGCTGCGCGGTAAAAATATTGGCAAGCAGCTGGTGAAGCTGGTCTGACTGTCTCGGTAACGGCTTTACTGAATGCCTCACTGAACGCCGGATTCAATGCCTGACCCATCGCCAACCTTTGCCAACCGCCGCCATGCAATCCTTCGCCGAAAAAACTGCTGTGATCACTGGCGCTGGTAGTGGGCTAGGGCGTGAGTTCGCGTTATTGGGCGCAAAGCTGGGTATGCGCTTGGTGCTTGCCGATGTGCAGCAAGACGCACTCAAACAAACCGAAGCCAGCGCAATGGCGCTCGGCGCTGAAGTAATAAGCCAAGTGTGCGATGTGCGTCACGGCGATCAGGTTGAGTCGCTAGCGCAAAGGGCAGTTCAGCGTTTCGGCTCGATTCATCTGGTTTTCAATAACGCCGGTGTTGGCGCGGGTGGTTTGATCTGGGAGAGTACCCAGCACGATTGGGAATGGGTGCTCGGCGTGAATGTGTGGGGTGTGATTCATGGCGTGCGCGTATTCACGCCCATCATGCTGGCCAGCGAGAAAGCGGATCCGACTTTTCAAGGGCATATCGTCAACACCGCTTCGATGGCGGGTCTGCTGACACCGCCCGCCATGGGTGTTTATAACGTCTCTAAACACGCAGTGGTCGCGCTGACTGAGACGCTATATCACGACCTCAGCCTGATCGAATCGGGCCTTGGTGTGTCGGTGCTATGCCCTTATTTTGTGCCGACCGGGATCAGCCAATCCGAAAACGTACGACCGTCCGATACCAAACCGGCCGAGCCTGCAACGCGAAGCCAGCAACTATCGCAAGCCATGCTGGAAAAAGCGGTCACTGCTGGTAAGGTGAGTGCGGCGGAGGTTGCGCAGATGACCTTTGATGCCATCCGTGCGCGGCAGTTCTATATCTACTCCCATCCACAAGCACTCGGCAATGTTGATCGCCGCATGCAGGATATTCTTCATGCGCGTAACCCCAGTGACCCCTATGAACAAGCCCCCAAGCTGCGTGATCAATGGCGGGCCGGTCTGCGCGAAGACTAAAGGATCCATGTATGGCGCGTGAGGATTTTGGTTTCTTTCATCAGCTGCGCGTACGTTGGTCGGAAGTGGATATGCAGGCGATTGTCTTCAATGGCAATTACCTGAATTACTTCGACGTTGCCTTCACCGAGTACTGGCGTGCCACTGCCTTGCCGGATGTAATCGCGCAGGGTGAGGCGGGTCTGGAAATGTTCGCTCGCAAAGCGAGTGTGGAATATCACGCACCTGCGCGTTTCGATGATGTGCTGGATATTGGTGTGCGCTGCGCCGAGATCGGCCGCAGCTCGATGCGTTTCATCCTCGAGATTTATCAGGGCGATCAGCTATTGGTCTCGGGCGAGATGATGTATGTGTACGCCGACAGTCGGGTACGTAAAAGTGTGCCGGTGCCGGACGCCTGGCGTGAGCGCCTGATGGCGATGGAAAAAAATTCGGCAGCAGGCTAGCGATGTTTTGTAAGAGACATTCGGAATGAAGCTGACTATCGTCACCGGTGATTGGGATAGCCTTCGCGATCACGCGCAATCACTACGCGTTGAAGTCTTCGTCTTTGAGCAGGGCGTGCCCATCGAGCTCGAGTGGGATGAGGCCGACGAGGTGAGTACCCATGCAGTAGCGTATGACGAAGCAGGGCAAGTGATTGCAACGGGTCGCTTGCTACCCGATGGTCATATCGGTCGCATGGCGGTACGCAAATCGGCACGCGGTCAGGGCATAGGCGGGCAGGTGCTACGCGCGTTACTGGATGAGGCGAAGAGGCTGGGCTACAGCGAACTGGTGCTGCATGCGCAGACCCATGCAGTCGACTTTTATCTTCGGCATGGCTTCGAAATTCTCGGGGAAGAGTTCATGGAAGCTGGCATACCCCATCAAAAGATGATCCGCACAGTCTGAGAATTGCCGTGTGGCATGTTTAACACCGTTGAACCTGCCGTGACGGTTTGACAGGTTCAGCGAAGCACCGGATAACTTTGATGTCGGATACCAACCATGTATCGGAGTCGCACTAACTGTTGGAAATACGCAGCGATTTGATACTGTCTTTTGGCCTGAGTATTGCAGTAGTTTCCAAATGCGTCTTAAGATCTCCAACGACAATCTGACTGACACTGTTAGGTTGAATCGGCTCTATTTTTCACGTTTTTGGAGAGATCGTGAATCCTATTCAGAAAATTCTGACAATCGCTCTTATCTCACTGTTGTCCGCATGTGCCAGTCACTACCAGCCCCCCTTAACCGGGGACACAGCGAAAATTCGATATTCGAATACTTCCAAACATGGAAGAAATGTAGTCGTCTTTACCTATGAAAAAAACGATTGTAGTGCACGCCAAGTCATTGGGCATTTGGATGAACGCTTTCTTAAAAAGCCCGAAAATATAAATGCACAATCCATACCCCTGAATACCGATTCAGACATACAGAAGTCACTAGAGGTAGCTATTCCGGCCGGGAAGCCCTTTATAAGCTATGTTCGACTGCTTAATCTTGGCTCTTACGGCACTGCTTGCAGAATTACCTTTTCATTCACCCCAAAAAAAGATGGGATGTATGAGGCGATTTATGACGAGGATGCTACTCATTGCTTCCTTACGCTAAACACGATCAATCAAGACAAGAACGGAAAATTTGTTCGTTCTGTGGCCATGGATCTATTGGACCAGAAAACAAGGCAATGTAGATTTTGAAGAATGCTCTTCGCGTTTATCGCAGTGTGGACCATCAGCGTGCTTCGCAACCCACTAACCAATAGCAAAGAACAAAAAAGAGTGGGGGTCAGCGAATCACGCGCTCGCGAAGCTCAGCCTTGCCACCGGCATGAACACGCACCAGGCTGGATACGCGGGTGCCATAGTGCTCGGATTCGATGCAGATGGGCGATAGCATGCGCTCGAGTTCAAGACTAACGCCGGTATCGGGGAGTCGGCTGTCGGCAGCTTGTGTGGTATCCGACAGCATCTCAAAATACGCATCATCTGGCGCGCCTTGGCACAGCAGGCTGGCGAATTGCGCTTTGGCACGCACTACCTTAGGCCACGGCGAATCCAACGTACCATTCGATAGACCATAGATGCCGGGCTCAATTGCTTGCCAGTCGCTCTCGGTGCCATTGGATACCCAGTACATCGCTTGCTCATCGCCCAGAATCAGGTTGAAGCCGTTGTAGTGCTCACCGTTCGAGCGAACCTGCTCAAGGTAGGCCTGCGCCGAAATATCCTGACAAAGAAAATTCGACACCAATTCACCGCGTGAGCGCTTCTCGCGCGATGGCTCGTAGCCATTACGAATATTAGTCAGCGCCGCAAAGCGCCCCTGTCGATTAACCCCGAGCCATGTGCCGCCACCCTCCAGATCACGCCCGGCAAATACTTCGGGTTGATCGGACCACCAATCAGCAGACTGCGCCGGCCGGGAGAAAAACTCGTCTCGGTTAGCAGCCAGCACGAGCGGGCATTGCGGTATCAACTTCCAAGCAAAAACAATCAGGCACATTGGGGCAAGTCCACAAAAATTTCTATATGGCGCCCGCCGTCTATCGGCAAATGCGCATCAATCGCCGCCTGCTCCAAAGCACCAAGAAAATCGTCTGGTACTGAGGGGTAAATTTCCATCCAGGTTTGGGCGCCGTCTTTTTCTTCCGGGCGGCGTTTTAGCAGC
>JBIKUP010000074.1:0-6476 GCA_044347535.1 Burkholderiaceae bacterium | reverse complement strand
CCCAGAAAGTATTGCGACTGTGGCCAGCGCCTGGCAGCACTGTGGTGCACATATTCATCATCTTGGTGCTGAAGAACACGATGCGGTATTCGCGGCGGTGAGTCATCTGCCGCATCTGCTCGCGTACGCACTTGTTGATGACATCGCCGCTCGCACTAATGCGGATCGTCTGTTTCAATACGCGGCTAGCGGCTTTCGTGACTTCACCCGCATTGCGGGTTCTTCACCTGAAATGTGGCGCGATATTTCACTGGCGAACCGCACTGCACTACTTGCTGAATTAGACGCCTACACCGCACAGTTATCGACATTGCGCGCAATGCTGGCGGCATCTGATGGTGCTGCCCTAGAGCAGGTGTACGCGCGCGCGCAATCAGCACGACAGGCTTGGATTGCTGCAATTGAAGCCGCTGAGCAGGCGCGTGCCTATGAGCAAGGTGGCGACTAATGAGGCACTACCCGCATCATCTTGATTTGCAGCCAGTCCAGCGCGCGCAAGGCGTAGTAAAGCTGCCGGGTTCGAAGAGTATCTCGAACCGTATCTTGCTCTTGGCGGCACTCGCCGAGGGGACAACAGAAATCAAGTCTCTGCTTGCGTCCGACGACACCCATGTGATGCTGACGGCACTCCAAAAACTGGGCGTGCGTTGGATACAGCATGGCGAGAGTCAGGATTTTGCAGTCACCGGTACGGGTGGCGCGCTACCTGTGCATTCGGCGGATCTATTCATGGGTAATGCCGGTACCGCGATTCGCCCCCTAACTGCAGCGCTGGCAGCGATTGGTGGTGATTACACGGTGCATGGGGTCGCGCGTATGCACGAGCGGCCGATTGGTGATCTGGTGGACGCGCTGAACGCGGCCGGTGCCAAAATTGATTACACCGGCAACCCTGGCTTCCCGCCACTGCATATCCATCGCGGCCATTTGCGCCCGCAGCATATGCAGGTGCGCGGTAATGTCTCCAGTCAGTTCCTTACCGCTTTACTGATGGCTTCGCCCTTGATCGCGCGCGAGCAGTCACTCACGATTGAAGTGGTCGGCGATCTGATCTCCAAGCCCTATATCGAGATCACGCTAAATCTGTTGGCGCGTTTCGGTATTCAAGTCGAGCGCGATGGCTGGGCCTCGTTCACTATTCCTGCCGGTCAGATGTATCAGAGCCCGGGCCTTATCCATGTTGAGGGCGATGCCTCATCTGCTTCGTATTTTCTAGCCGCCGGTGCGATTGCGGGTGGCCCAGTACGAGTTGAGGGAGTTGGTCAATCTAGTATTCAAGGCGATGTCCGTTTTATGGAAGCATTGCAGCAGATGGGTGCCGAGATCACGCTCGGTGATAACTGGATCGAAGCGAAGTCGAATGGCGTAATGAAAGCGATTGACGCCGATTTCAATCACATTCCCGATGCAGCGATGACGATTGCGGTGGCTGCTTTATATGCCGACGGCACCAGCACCCTGCGCAATATCGCCAGCTGGCGCGTGAAAGAAACCGATCGCCTTGCTGCGATGGCCACCGAGCTGCGTAAGCTTGGCGCGCTGATCGAGGAGGGTGAAGACTATCTACGCGTAACGCCCCCCATCGTACTGCAACCCGCCACTATTGATACCTACGACGACCACCGCATGGCGATGTGTTTCTCGCTAGCCTCATTGAGCGGTGCGCTACGCGACGGCACCCAAGTGCGTATCAACGATCCACAGTGTGTCGCCAAAACCTTCCCGGATTACTTCGACGCCTTTGAGGGTATTGCGCAGCGTGGCTGAGGCAAATTTGATCCCGGTGATCACCATTGACGGCCCGACCGCTTCCGGCAAGGGTACGGTGGCCAGTCGCGTTGCCGCAGCGCTGGGATTTGGCTTACTGGATTCAGGCGCCTTGTACCGGTTGACCGCGTTGTCGGCGCTTGAGGCTGAAATTGCGCTGGATGATGCTCCCGCGATTGCCGCGCTGGCCCGGGTGTTACCGGTGAAGTTTGAAGGCGAGCGGATTCTGCTGGCGGGCCGACCTGTACAAGACGCCATCCGGCAGGAGGCCATCGGCAACGCTGCCTCGAAAATCGCGGCTTTGCCCGCCGTGCGGGAGGCGCTGGTCGAGCTACAGCACGGTTTCCGGCAATTACCAGGCTTGGTGGCAGATGGCCGCGACATGGGCACCGTGATCTTCCCGGAAGCCACGCTCAAAGTGTTCCTGACGGCGAGCGTCCAGGCGCGCGCGGAGCGGCGGTATAAGCAATTGATTGAAAAAGGTTTTCCTGCTAATATGCTCGCCCTTTTGCAGGATTTGAAGGAACGCGACGCGCGCGATACCGAGCGTGCTGTGGCGCCTTTAAAACCCGCGGAGGGTGCCCACTTGCTGGAGACGTCGGAACTAACGATCGAGCAGTCGGTGGCGCAGGTGCTGGACTGGTGGCGTCACCGGGCCGGTACTGAGGGAAAGTAGCTCGGCAAACCGCCACCACTGCTTCCCACTTGGTGTCTCGCACTGCGCAATGCAGAGCGGGGCGTTGAAAAACCTAACCCAGCTTGGGTTTCACCCGGTTGGTTAAAACACTCACTATCTATGTCTACTGCTATCCAAACTCCCGTGTCCAGCGAAAGCTTTGCTGCGCTGTTTCAGGAATCTCTGACCCGCCAAGATATGCGCTCGGGAGAGGTCATTTCTGCGGAAGTCGTCCGCATTGACCACAACTTTGTGATCGTGAACGCTGGTTTGAAGTCTGAAGCGTTTATTCCGATCGATGAATTCAAGAATGACAGCGGCGAAATCGAAGTCACTGTCGGCGACTTCGTTTCTGTTGCAATCGAGTCGCTCGAAAATGGTTTCGGTGACACCATCCTCTCGCGTGATAAGGCCAAGCGACTCGCGTCCTGGCTCGCGCTCGAGAAAGCGATGGAATCCGGCGAACTGGTGACCGGTACTGTCAGCGGCAAGGTCAAAGGCGGTCTTACTGTGCTGACGAACGGCATCCGTGCTTTCTTGCCGGGCTCGCTGGTTGATACACGTCCGGTCAAAGACACCACCCCATACGAGGGCAAGACCCTCGAGTTCAAGGTGATCAAGCTTGATCGTAAGCGTAACAACGTTGTGCTGTCGCGTCGTGCCGTGATCGAGGCATCGATGGGCGAAGAGCGCGCCAAGCTGATGGAGACCCTGAAAGAGGGCACGATCGTCAACGGCGTGGTGAAGAACATCACCGACTACGGCGCGTTCGTGGATCTGGGTGGTATCGATGGTCTGTTGCACATCACCGATCTCGCATGGCGTCGTGTGCGTCACCCATCCGAGGTGCTGACGGTTGGCCAGGAAATCACTGCGAAAGTACTGAAATACGATCAGGAAAAGAATCGTGTCTCGCTGGGTGTTAAGCAGCTGGGTGACGATCCTTGGACCGGTCTGTCGCGTCGCTATCCGCAAAGCACGCGCTTGTTCGGCAAAGTCACCAACCTCACTGACTACGGCGCATTCGTTGAAGTCGAGCAGGGTATCGAGGGTCTGGTACACGTCTCCGAGATGGACTGGACCAACAAGAACGTCGCGCCTTCGAAAGTCGTCCAACTGGGTGACGAAGTTGAAGTCATGGTGCTTGAGATCGACGAAGATCGCCGCCGTATCAGCCTCGGCATGAAGCAATGCAAGGCGAACCCATGGGATGACTTCGCTATATCGCACAAGAAGGGCGATAAGGTTAGAGGCGCGATCAAGTCGATCACCGACTTCGGCGTGTTCATCGGACTGGCAGGCAACATCGATGGTCTGGTGCATCTGTCGGACTTGTCCTGGAGCGAGACCGGCGAAGAAGCCGTGCGCCGCTTCAAGAAGGGCGATGAGCTCGAGGCGGTGGTGCTGGCGATTGATGTTGAACGCGAGCGTGTATCGCTGGGTGTCAAACAGCTCGAGGGCGATCCGTTCAATAACTACTGCGCAATGAATGACAAGGGCGCACTGGTTCACGGTGTGGTGAAATCAGTCGAGCCGAAAGGCGCTGTCATTGTGTTGTCGGAAGAAGTTGAAGGCTACCTGCGTGCTTCTGAAATTTCGCGTGATCGCGTTGAAGATGCCAGCACTCACCTGAAAGAGGGTGATGAGCTGGAAACAATGATCATCAACATCGATCGCAAGGCGCGCAGCATTCAGCTTTCGATCAAGGCGAAAGACAATGCAGAGACCCAAGATGCGATGCAAAAGATGTCCAGCGATTCCGCTGCCGCATCGGGCACCACCAGCTTGGGCGCACTGCTGAAAGCTAAACTCGACACCAAGAGCTGAGCAGGCCTTGCCGATGACCAAGTCGGAGCTGATTGCCCGTTTGGCTGAGCGTTATCCGCAACTGGTAGCCAAGGATGCGGATTTCACGGTCAAGACGCTGCTAGACGCGATGACCGATGCGCTGATCTCAGGTCAGCGCATCGAGATTCGGGGTTTCGGTAGCTTTGCGACCAACAGCCGCCCGCCGCGCATCGGGCGTAACCCGAAGTCTGGCGAGACGGTCGTGGTGCCGGGCAAACGGGTGCCGCACTTCAAAGCGGGTAAGGAGTTGCGCGAGCGGGTCGACGCCATGGTCGGGCAACCGATCCATGACGACTGATCAGCGAATTCATTTGCACAAGGAGCGCCGATGAAACTCCTGATTCGCCTGCTGTCGATCGCGCTCTTCATTGTGTTCTTTGATTTTGCACTGAAGAACACTGATGAGGTTGTGCTGAGTCTGTTCTGGAACGCCAAAGCTAGTGCGCCGCTAGTTTTGCTACTGCTGGGTTTTCTCTTGCTCGGTTTGGTGATTGGTGTGCTCGCCATGATGTCAACCTTGCTGCGTTATCGTCGCGAGCTATTCGCCTTGAGGCGTGAGGCCGAGCAGCAGAAGCAGTCGGCCGCAGACCTTGCCAAGGCACGTAGTCAGCCTCCACCCCCGGAGAGCCTGATTGAGCAGGTTGGTCTCTGACTAGGAGCCAGGATGGAATTCGAAGCCTGGTGGCTGGTCTCAATCCCCTTGTTTTTTGCGCTAGGCTGGATCGCTGCGCGCGTCGATATCCGTCATGTGATCTCGGAGTCGCGACGGCTGCCACGTAGTTACTACCAAGGCCTGAATGCCCTGCTCGATGAAGATACTGACAAAGCCATTGATGCCTTCGTCGAAATCGCCCGACTAGACCCGGAAACTGCTGAGCTTCATTTTGCCCTTGGCAAGTTGTTTCGTCGGCGTGGTGACATTGAGCGTGCCGTCCGTGTACACCAAAACTTGTTGGCACGTGCCGATTTATCGGTAGAAATGAGCGCCAAAGCCCGCTACGAACTGGGGCAGGATTACTTGAAAGCCGGCCTGCTCGACCGTGCCGAGGAAACCTTCCACCTGCTCGTAGGGACACTGTTTGCGCCACAAGCCAGCCGTGCGCTACTGGAGATTTACCAGCGTGAAAAAGAGTGGCCACGCGCGATCGAGGCTGCACTTGCGCTACAAGCTTCGGGCTCCGGCGCCTATCAAAAAGAGATTGCACAGTTTCACTGCGAGATAGCACAAGACGAGCTAGTGCACGTCAACCCCGATGCGGCATTGGCTACGCTGGACAAAGCGCTGGCTTATGACCGCAATAATGTGCGCGCGATGCTCTTGTCGGGTGACGCCTTGCTGGCCAAGAGCGATACCGAGGCGGCGCTTCGGACTTGGCGTCGTGTCGAGCAGCAGAGCGCTGCGCACGTCGGTCTGGTAGCCCAGCGACTGTTGGAAGGGTACCGC
This sequence comes from Burkholderiaceae bacterium, assembly GCA_044347535.1. Taxonomy (GTDB): domain Bacteria; phylum Pseudomonadota; class Gammaproteobacteria; order Burkholderiales; family Burkholderiaceae_D; genus Pernthalerella. Next base: position 741 of record JBIKUP010000074.1, on the reverse strand, counting down.
AGCGTTGATCGCCTGCGTGAAGGGCTCAACTTGTTACGCGGCTATCTGGCCGAGACGCCATCGATTGATCTGCTTGAAGTGGTGTTTCGCGGGACACTCGAACTAGATGGTGCCGACGCCGCGAACCAATTAGTGAGCGATGAATTACGTCGTACGCCAACCCTGCTGGGTCTCGATAAGCTAATTGAGGCACGTCTTATGCACGCGCCGCCTGATAGGCTTGCCGAACTGTCGATGGTAAAGAGTTTAGTCGGTGGTTATGCACAGAAGCTGGGTCGGTATCAATGCGGCTACTGCGGCTTCAAGTCACGACAGTTCTACTGGCACTGCCCGGGTTGCAGCCAATGGGAGAGTTATGCCCCAAGGCGCACCGAAGATCTGTCGGTAATGGGTCAAGCCTGACCTATCACCGCACAATGCAAAATAATCATCCCTTCTTGCGCGTTCAATTCAGCGTTCCTCGCGTTTAATGCTGTCGCGGCCTAGGTTGTTCATGGCCGCGCTTCTGATCAACTTAACGCGGAGTCATTCATGCTGAAAAAATTCTGGTTGCCAGTCCTTGCGCTGCTCATGTTTGCAGGTTCAGTATTTGCAGCAGTCGATGTGAACAATGCCGATCAGGCAGCGCTCGACAGTGTCGCGGGTGTTGGTCCTGCCACTTCGAAGGCTATTCTTGCGGAGCGCGAGAAGAATGGAAACTTCAAGGACTGGGCAGATCTGGAACGCCGTGTCAAAGGCGTT
>JBIKUP010000073.1:0-6479 GCA_044347535.1 Burkholderiaceae bacterium | reverse complement strand
GTGCGCGCTGCCAGCGAGGTAAGTGCCAGAGACTGTTGCATCCACTCGTTGCGAGACAAGCGCATCACGATACGGTCGGCATTCGCCAAAACAAAAGGCGTCGCTAACATGGACAGCACCATGGCTGCCAATATCAATTGCACGAAACCGGGGTCAATGAGTTTCAGCGCACCCGCCTGATTTAACAGCACGAAGCCGAATTCACCGCCCTGCGCCAAACCCAGACCGGTACGAATCGCTACACCGGATGGCGCACCAAACCATCGCGCGACAATCGCGATCAGACCAAACTTCAATGCAAACGGTATGACCAGCAGCGCCAGCACCAGAAGCAGGTTGTTGAAGACCAGCGCCATGTCGAGCATCATGCCGACACTAATGAAAAACAGACCCAGCAGTACATCGCGGAAAGGCTTGATGTCTTCTTCGACCTGCAAGCGATACTCGGTTTCCGAAATCAGCATGCCAGCGATGAATGCACCGAGCGCAAGTGACAAACCAGCGACCTCGGTCACCCAAGCTGCACCGAGTGTTATCAGCAGCAGATTCAGCATGAATAGCTCTTGCGAACGACGCTGCACGACAATCTGAAACCAACGACGCAGCAAGATTTGACCAAACGACAACAACAGCGCGAGCACGAATACCGCTTTCAGCGCCGCCATGCCAAGGTCTTCGACCATATCTGCGCCGGGGTTACCGAGTGCTGGAATCAAAATTAGTAGCGGTACCACGGCTAGGTCCTGAAACAACAGGATCGCGGTGATACGTCGACCGTGTTCACTTTCAAGTTCGAGTTTCTCCGTCAGCAGCTTGAGAACAATAGCGGTCGATGACATCGACAAAGCACCACCGATCGCGAATGCCGCACCTAAGCTGATATCGAAGTACTGCGGCAGCAAAGGCGCGAGTAAGGCAACGCCCGCCATCGACATCAGAATGGTTAATCCGACCTGCGCCGTGCCAAGGCCAAACACATTGCGGCGCATTGCTTTTAGCTTCGGTAGCGAGAACTCGAGACCAATCGAGAACATCAGGAACACCACGCCAAATTCGGCGAGAGTGTGCGTAGTCGGACTTTGTGAAGCGAGTCCCAGCGCATGCGGACCAATCAAAACACCGACCGTCAGGTAGCCCAACATCGGCGGCAGATGCAGCATGCGAAACGCAACCACGCCAAGTACCGCCGCGATCAGCAGGATGAGCGTGAGTTCGAGCGCAGAGTGCATCAGACGTGGGCTAGGTTCATGGTGATTAACCCGCCAACTAACGTGAGAAATCTTACGTCTGGCAGGTTTTTTGCTTTATGTATTGGGCTATACTTTGCGCATGAGTGTAACGCATCAGAAAAGTTCGTCGAAACATTTTGATAACGTCGCTGCTTTGCGCGCGCTGGAATTGGCGCGTCAGACACTTGACATCGAGGCCGAGGCCATCCTGGCGCTCAAGGCCCGTCTCTCCAACAGTCCGGATGACGCTTTCGCTCGCGCAGTCGCCCTGCTGCTAGGCTGCGGTGGCCGAGTGGTCGTCTCTGGAATGGGCAAATCAGGGCATATCGCCCGCAAAATCGCCGCCACGCTGGCATCCACCGGCACACCAGCACTGTTTGTGCACCCCGCCGAGGCGGCTCACGGCGACCTTGGCATGGTGACCGAAGCAGACGCGGTGGTTGCGATTTCCAACTCTGGTGAATCGGAAGAGTTGCTAGCCATCGTACCCGTCATTAAGCGCATCGGCGCCAAGCTGATCTCCATGACCGGCCGGCCTCAATCAACGCTGGCCACGCTGGCTGACGTACATCTGGATGTTGGCGTAGCGCGCGAAGCCTGTCCGCTCAACCTGGCGCCCACCGCAAGTACCACCGCCACCCTCGCCTTGGGTGATGCGCTTGCCGTCGCCTTGCTCGATGCGCGCGGGTTTCGTGAAGAAGACTTCGCACGCTCACATCCGGGCGGCGCACTTGGCCGCCGTTTGCTCACGCATGTGCGTGACGTGATGCGTACCGGAGATGAAATTCCCAGTGTTGGGCCGGACCTGCTTTTGCCGAAAGCGCTGCTTGAGGTCACCCGCAAGGGCATGGCGATGACGGCGATCGTTGATCAGAATGCCAAGGTCCTCGGCATTTTTACCGATGGTGACTTGCGCCGACTGATCGAGCTTGGCAAAGATTTTTCTCGCACGCCCGTGCGCGAGGTAATGAACGCAACACCTCGCACGATTAGCCCCGAGCAGCTTGCGGTTGAAGCTGTCGATCTAATGGAATCCTTCCGTATCAACCAGGTACTGGTCACCGACAATAACGGCACGTTGGTCGGCGCGCTTCACATCCACGATCTGACGCGTGCGAAGGTGATCTGATGACGACGCAAGCCCTATCAGTTGCGACCGAACGCGCCAAGCAGGTGCGGCTGATGATTTTCGATGTAGATGGTGTGCTAACTGATGGCGGCTTGCGCTATGGCGCGCAGGGCGAAACCCTGAAGACCTTTCATGTACTGGATGGCCACGGCATCAAGCTGCTGCAACAGTTCAATGTCAAGGTCGCAATCATCAGTGCACGTGAGTCAGCGATTGTGATGAAGCGTGCAACTGATCTTGGCATCAGCATGCTGCGCCAAGGCGTGCATGACAAACGTGCGGCTTTCGAGCAGCTACTCGCCGAATTAAATCTTGCAGCCGAACAGTGCGGCTATATGGGAGACGACTTGATCGATCTGCCCGTCATGACCCGGGTCGGCTTTTGTGCCAGCGTTCCGAATGCCCATCTGGAAGTTCGATCACGCGCCCATTGGATGAGCAATTCACTGGGCGGCCATGGCGCAGCGCGTGAAGTATGCGATTTCATCTTGCGTGCGCAAGGAAATTACGAGGCGGCGCTGGCGCCGTATCTGAGATGATCGACGAGTTTCGTCCACGCAGAGGCGCAGTACTAACGCTGGCATTCATGCTGCTACTCGCTGGCGGCAGTTTCTGGCTACTGAAGCAATCACAGCAACCCGAACAAGGCGCCACTCGGGAAATTGTTCAGGGCCGACCCGACTACACCATGCATCAATTCCGCTATATGAGCGCAGGTAAAAGTGGCGCTTCTGATTATCTGGTCGAAGGCGACGTGCTGTCGCACTACCCTGATAGCAATGAAACCGTCGTACAAGCTTTCCGCATGACGCGCTACGATCCGAGTCGACCCGCCATGACGCTCAGCTCGGACTCTGCAAAATCCAATACCGACCGGAGCGAATTTCGTCTTTACGACAATGTTGTTCTGCGACGCCCTGCCGGGAGTAATGGCGATACGCTGGTCGTGACCTCCAACTACATGCTAGTGCTGACCAAACAAGAGCTTGTCAAAACTGACCGTCCTGTACAGGCACAGCAAGGCAGCACGATACTCAAAGGCACCGGCATGATTGCCGATGGCAAGCAACAAACGCTGGCACTTCACAGCGCTGTCAGCGCGACCTACTTACCACCTGAGCGTGTTCGTCGATGATGCAAATTCACCCATCTGTCCGTCATTACCTGATTGTCTCGACGCTGGCTTGTACGCTAGCTAGCTCTGCCATGGCTGAGCGTGCCGATCGTGAAAAGCCTACCAATATCGAGGCGAATCAGATGCTGTACGATGAATCCAAGCAGCTGAACACATTCATCGGCAATGTTGTGGTGACGCGCGGCACGCTAGTCATGCATGGTGAGAAGCTGATCTTGAAAAAAGATAGCGCCGGCTACCAGTTCGGAACGCTATTTGCTCCCGCCGGCGGTATTGCCACCTTTCGCCAGAAACGGGATGGCGGCAAAGATCTCTGGATGGAAGGCTACGCCGCTGACCGGATTGAGTACGACACCAAAAACGAGGTCGCAAAGCTCTTCAAGCGCTCCAAAGTAAAAATGCTGGATGGCAGCAAGGTCACCGATGAAGTCGAAGGTGAGTTCATCTCCTATGACACCCGTACAGAGTTTTACACGGCCAACAATACGGTAAGCGGCGAAAGCAAGCCCGGCGCTGGCCGAGTACGCGCCACTATTCAGCCGCGAGAAAAAGAAATCAAAGGCGATGATAAATAAGGCAGACAGCCAACTCCACGTTCGCGGCCTGCAGAAAAGCTACGGCGCGCGGCAGGTCGTCCATAACGTGTCGCTCGACCTCGCGAGCGGCGAAGTGGTTGGGCTGTTGGGTCCGAACGGTGCCGGTAAGACCACATCGTTCTACATGATTGTTGGTCTGGTGCCGTCCGAAGGAGGACAGATTCTGTTGGATGGTCAGAGCATCGCCGAACTACCAATACACCGTCGCGCCCAGCGAGGTCTTTCCTATTTGCCGCAAGAGGCCTCGGTGTTTCGCAAGCTATCGGTGGCAGATAACATCCGCGCCGTACTAGAGCTGCAGAAAGACAATGGCAAACCGCTACCTGACGACGAAATCGAACAGCGCCTGAATACCCTATTGGCCGAGCTGCAAATCGAGAATCTACGCGACAACCCCGCGCTCTCGCTATCGGGTGGCGAGCGCCGCCGCGTCGAGATTGCTCGCGCATTGGCTACCCGACCACGATTCATCTTACTTGACGAGCCCTTCGCCGGGGTCGACCCAATCGCCGTTATCGAGATTCAGCGCATCGTGCGCTTTTTGAAAGAGCGTGGAATTGGCGTACTCATCACCGACCACAATGTGCGAGAAACCTTAGGTATTTGCGATCGCGCCTACATCATCAATCAGGGATCAGTGCTTGCTTCTGGTAGCCCTGATGAAATCATCGCAAATGAATCTGTACGCCGGGTCTATCTCGGCGAACACTTCCGAATGTAGCCGCCGACAGCGATGAAGCAAACACTTCAGCTCCGCGTTTCACAGCATCTTGCGCTTACGCCGCAGTTGCAGCAGTCGATACGGCTGCTGCAGCTATCGACGCTGGAACTGCATCAGGAGCTTGAGCAAATGCTGAGCGATAACCCACTGCTGGAGCGCTTGGATGATCCACTCGATCACTCGGTGCGTTTACTCAGCGATGGGGCGATTAGTACGGCGCCCAGCTCGCCATCCACCAGCACCGAAAGTGATGGCGAAGCGCGTACTGATGCGCCGGATGAACTCGGTAGCGCCGGCAGCAATGAGGATGCCGCGCCCGCGGGTGATGCTGACTGGAGCTTTGACGATGTTTCGCGCACCTCAAAAGCGCCGGAAGACGATAACGCGCGTCCACAGCTTGAAGCTCACGAGACCACGCTGCGCGAACATCTGCTGGAACAGCTGTCCGTCACTGTCGATAATCGGCGCGATCGTGCATTGGTCGAATTGCTGATCGATGCCTTGGATGACAACGGCTATCTGGAGGAATCACTCGGCGAAATTCTGGCGCGCCTTCCTGAAGAACTCGAGATCGAGATGGACGAGTTACTGGTTGCGCTGAAGCTACTGCAAAGCTTCGACCCCGCGGGTGTGGGAGCGCGCGACGCCTCCGAATGTCTTGCCATCCAGATAAGACGTATGGAAAAAGTGCCCTTTGTCACACGACGGATGGCGCTAACGCTGGTCGAAAATCATCTCGAGCTATTTGCGCAACGCGAATTCAACAAGTTGAAAAAAATCCTCGACTGCGATGACGAGGATCTGCGCGAGGCGCAAGCCGTGATTCGACGCTGCAACCCGCACCCAGGCGCTGCCTACGCGGGCGACGTGTCGGACTATGTGGTTCCGGATGTCATTGTCAAACGCGCAAAGAATGGTTGGCAGGTTAGCCTGAACCGCGAGGTGATGCCGAAGCTACGCGTCAACGCCATGTACGCGAATATCCTTAAGCAGAGCAAAGGTGAAGGCTCGCTATCGTCACAACTGCAGGAAGCCAAGTGGCTTATCAAAAATATGCGGCAACGTTTCGACACGATCCTGCGAGTATCCGAGGCGATCGTCGACCGACAGCGTAATTTTTTCTCGCACGGCGAAGTCGCAATGCGACCCCTTGTGCTGCGCGAAATTGCTGATACACTGGGCCTGCATGAGAGTACGATTTCGCGGGTCACCACGCAGAAGTACATGCTGACTCCGCATGGCATGTTCGAGTTAAAGTACTTCTTTGGCAGCCACGTAGCGACTGAAGCAGGCGGCGAAGCCTCATCCACTGCCATTCGGGCGTTGATCAAGCAACTGATAGGAGCCGAAGACACCAAGAACCCGTTTTCCGATAGCAAGATCACGGACATGTTGGCAGAACAGGGCATGGTGGTTGCCCGCCGAACGGTAGCGAAATACCGTGAGGCCTTGAAGATACCGCCTGTTAATCTGCGTAAATCTCTCTGATCACTATCGGCCGACTCAGCATCTTGCTGATACTGCTTGGCCCAAGTCGCTACCATAGCGCGCTGAATTTCCGAGCATAGCAAGGTCTAAGTCAGACAATCCCGAGTTTTCAACCGTTGCTGTGCTCTGTCCGGTTCACCTGCCGGCGGACTCGGCGGAACCTCCAGCAACGCCATCCAAG
>JBIKUP010000072.1:0-6509 GCA_044347535.1 Burkholderiaceae bacterium | reverse complement strand
AACTGCCATCAGCAGCAAGCCGATTGCCAGACCAACTAGCCACGGCAATACCAAAGCGACATCCATCCAGTTTCTCCCTAGCCTTTATGGGCCAGTTTACCGTGTCGCGCCGCCGATTTCACTTTCCAAAGCTCAAGCGGCACATTTCTTCCATGCTTTAGAATCCAGTTGGTAAACCTCACCCCACGGAGTCATCGCATGAGCATCGTCCCCACCCGCCCGTCCCGTCGCACCTTCTTGAAGCAATCCGCTGCACTGAGCGGTGCCTTTGTGCTGGGCATACAGGGGGCCGCCGCCAATCCGGGTGCTGCCGAAGTTACGCACTGGGTCGTGATCGCACCTGATGACACGGTAACTATCCGCATTGCCCGCTCCGAGCTTGGCCAAGGCACATTTACCGGGCTAGCGCAGCTGGTGGCGGAAGAGCTAGCGTGCGACTGGAGCAAGGTGCGCCCCGAGTACGCCGATGTCAACGAACATATCCGTCGCAATAAGATATGGAAAGACATGTCGACCGGTGGTAGCCGTGGCATCCGCGATTCCCATGACTATGTCCGCAAGGGCGGCGCTGCTGCGCGCATGATGCTGATTGCCGCCGCTGCCCAGCAATGGAACGTGCCCGTTTCTGAGTGCCGCGCAGAAAATGGTCAAGTGATTCATAGCTCGGGCAAAAAACTTCGCTATGGCGAACTGGCAGCGCTGGCATCCACACTGCCGGTACCAGAGAACCCACCACTAAAAAATCCCAAAGACTGGAAGATCGCGGGTACCTCACCCGCACGTTTCGATATTCCAGCCAAGGTGAATGGATCGCAAATTTATGCTTCCGATATCCGGCTACCCGGCATGCTGCATGCCTCGATTTTGCAAAGTCCGGTCTTCGGTGGTTTCTTGAAGAGCCATGACGATAGCGCTGCCAAGGCGATGCCGGGGGTGAAGCATGTGGTGACCGGTGATGACTGGATCGCGGTACTCGCCACCAACTGGTGGCAAGCCAATGAGGCGCTCAAAAAAGTAAACGTCAGCTGGGAGAATGGCAATAAAGACAAAGTTTCCAGCGACTCCATCATGGCCTATCTGCGCGAAGGCCTGACGCAAACAAACGCTCCGATCGCACGCAAGGACGGCGATGTTGATAAGGCATTCGCCAATGCGCACAAGGTACTCGAGGCAGAGTTTTACACCGGCTTTATGAATCACGCCACCATGGAGCCGCAAAACGCTGCTGCGCTCTATACGGCAGACAAGTTAGAGGTTTGGGTCGGAACGCAAAATGGCGAATCGTCGATTGCCGCTGCAGCAGACGCCTCTGGCTTACCGCTGCAAAAAATTCATATTCATAAAATGCACGCCGGTGGTGGGTTTGGTCGACGCGGCCCGCATCAGGATTTCACTAAACAAGCCGTCAAAATCGCGATGGCCTTACCCGGTACGCCCATCCGCTTGCAATGGTCGCGTGAAGAAGACATGCGTCAGGGCCGCTACCGTCCGGTATCGCTGGTCAAAATTCGCGGTGCGCTCGATAAAGATGGTCAGTGGCTCGGTTGGCATGTGCGGCAGTCGGATCAATCGATTGCGATTACGGTTTACCCGCAATTCGTCAAAGATGGGGTTGACCAAATCAACACCCGAGTTTTTAGAGATAATCCCTACGCCGTACCGAATTTCACCAACGAGTATGTGATGCGGGATGTTCATGTACCGCCGGGGTTTTGGCGCGCGGTTGCACATACCAATAATCCGTTCTATCGCGAATGCTTTATTGATGAACTCGCGCATGCCGCTGGCAAAGACCCGGTGCAATTCCGTCGTCCGCTATTGCAAGGCAAAAAAGATCTGGCAGTACTAGACGCTGTCGCCAAGGCGATCGGTTGGGATAAAGCGCCTGCTGCTGGTATCCACCGCGGCATCGCCGTGGTTGATTCTTATGGCAGTTTCACTGCTGCTGCTGTCGAACTCAAACTTACCAATGGCAAAGAGATCGAGGTGAAGCGCGTTGCGGTGGCGATCGATAGCGGCCATGTGGTGCATCCGGATGCAGTAAAGGCGCAAATTGAAGGCGGTGTGTTCTGGGGGCTTTCGGCGATCATGGGTGAAGAGATCACGATCGAAAACGGCGCAGTGAAACAGTCGAATTTCCATGACTATCCGCTAGCACGTATCAACGTTAAACCAGAGATCATTCCCGTACTGGTTCCTACCTTCGACTTCTGGGGTGGCGTGGGCGAACCGCCGATCGGTGGTGTGATTCCTGCGATGGTGAATGCGCTGTTCTCAGCCACCGGCAAGCGTATCCGCTCGCTACCCCTGAAACACCACGGCTTCCGCTACAAAATCTGACACCCTAGTGTGAAACATGCTTGAAAGATGCAGGGCCTCATTCGAGGCCCTGCTTGAAACTTCCTGCCTGCGACAAGCTTATTTCCTCAGCGCACAGTGCCTAGCCGCGACTAATTCTGTGCGCTAGCCTGCTGAGACTTGTTAGCCGACGATTGGTCAGACCAGTCCTGTAAAATATCGGATTTATCTGATTCATTTATCAAACCCACAAGAACCCGTACATGGAATACGTCGCGAACACATCCGGATGGAGACAATCCATCGAGAATTTCATCGGTCATACGAAGGTGCAACATACGCTGGTCGTGCTGATTGTTGTTAATGCATTGATTCTCGGCTTGGAAACCAGCCAAAACATTATGGCTGTGGCGGGTTATGAATTACATCTGATCGACCAGATTATTCTTTGGATATTTATCGGGGAACTGGCGCTACTCATGATTGCGCGCGGGTTTAGATTCTTCAAAGACCCTTGGTGCGTGTTCGACCTGATCGTGATTGGCATTGCGCTGATACCTGCAACAGGCAGCCTCTCGGTGTTACGTGCTCTGCGAGTACTGCGAGTGCTTCGCTTGGTCAACAAGATAGACAGCATGCGCAAAGTAGTGATCGGCTTGCTGCATTCACTGCCGAGTCTGAGCTCGGTGTTTGGTTTGATTATGGTGATTTTTTATGTATTCGCCGTCATCGCTACCAATATGTTTGGCTCAAAATTCCCGGATTTATTCGGCGATCTGGGTACCACCATGTTCACCCTATTTCAGGTGATGACGCTGGAGAGCTGGTCTGAAGGCGTGGCTCGTCCAGTTATGGAAATCTTCCCGCATGCCTGGCTGTTCTTTGTCATCTTCATTTTCATTGCGACCTTTGTGATTATTAATCTGTTTATCGCAGTGATTGTTGATTCTCTGAACTCCAGTAAGCAAGCAGGGCAACCCAAACCAGAAGAAGTGGTCCTGGCTGAATTGCGAATCCTGCGTGACGAGCTTGCAGAGCTACGCCACCAAGTCGGCGACCGAAGATGAGCAAGTTGTCACCACGTTTCTGAATCGAGGACAGCGGCTTGATTTCGTGCCGCAGTCCTGATGGACGGTCAGCTTTGCTTTTTGTCGGGTAGCGTTAGTGGTGGTTGACTAGGCCCATGGGTCTAGCACTTGTAAATCTTGATGCTTGAAATCCTTCAGGTTTCGAGTGACGAGTGTGAGGTCATGACATAGGGCTGTAGCCGCCAATAAGCTATCTACCGCACCCAGCGGACGGCCTGCTTGTGCCATCAGCCGCCCCCATCGATCAGCGACCGCAGTATCTACCGGCAAAATACGGCTCGCAAAATAAGTCGGCAGCTCTACTTCCAACCAGTCCAACAGTCGACGTTTGCGATCCCCCTCTGGCAAGGCCTCTACACCTTTACGCAACTCGCCCATGGTGAGGACTGATAAGTACAGCGTGTTACCCGGGCGCTCGGCCATCCAGCGCACTACATTGGCGTCTGGTTCGCGTCGTCGGAGCTCTGACAACACATTGGTATCGATCAGGTAGCTCAAAGCACTGATTCCCGAGTGGGGCTGGTGTCACGGACGAATTCAATGTCATCCGAGTCGTATAGAGGGGAGCCACGCATAAACTCGACCAACGACTGGCCAGCGCCGCTCAGCCGATCGTACTCGGCTTTTGAAAGCACGACGGCAACCTCGCGGCCGTGCCAAGTAATGGCTTGCGGACCTGCGTGCTCGGTTTCCCGAACGAGTTCAGAGAGATGGGCTTTCGCCTCTTGAATTTGCCAAGCGCGCATCGGCACCTCTCAATCTGACTAGAATGGTCTGATTGTAGCAATGTCGGCTGCAGATCACAATTCTGGACGTTCGAGGCCGATCAAGGTGTCAGCATAGTTCACACGCAAAAAGAAAAACGGGTCAGCACTTTTGGCGCTAACCCGTTGATCTTATTGCAGTATTTGTGGCGCGGCCGGCAGGAATTGAACCCACGACCCCTTGGTTCGTAGCCAAGTACTCTATCCAGCTGAGCTACGGCCGCGTAGAGGCGAGAGTATAGCCGAGTTAGCACCCCTCGAGCAACCGAGGCCGCTATGAAAAAAGCAATTACGGGGCGGTTCGCTTGCGTGGATAGAGGTCGTGCCCTGCTTCATGAATCTGCTGACGCAGCTCCTTGCGCTCTTCCGGGCTGAGGCGCGAGGAACGCTGAGCAGCGTCCTGTGCAGGTTGCGGCGGCGTGGCTGGGCGAGCGTCATCACGGCGCTGATTTGGCTGCTGCGCGGGCGGCGCGGCGTCCTGGCGACCCTGCCCCGGACGGGATGGCGCAGGCTGAGCCATAGCCAAGCCAGCCAAGCAGCACGTGGTAAGCAGGTAGAGCGGGAGGAGCCGTTTTTTCATTGATGGTGATCTGTTCAGCGAGCGGTCACTCGCCATAAGCCCTCTAGTTTACTTTTTCACGGAGCGGAGCGGTATGCGCGATTCTCCAAGTTTGTAAGGCTTTGTAATTGCCTACGGTACTCAGACCTCCTAGGCGGGTTCGACGTTAACATACGGTAATGAGCTCGACCAACCCGGTCACACCCGTCCTGTCCAAGCGCAGCCCTGGCAATCAAGCACGCATCCTTGTGGTGGATGACGATGCCCGACTACGCGAATTACTGAAGCGCTTTCTGACTGAGAGCGGCTTCGCGGTTTATGTCGCCGCCAGCGCGGTCGAGATGAATCGCTTCTGGGTGCGAGAGCGCTTTGATCTGCTGGTGCTCGACTTGATGCTACCGGGTGAGGACGGCATTTCGATCTGCCAGCGCTTGCGCAACGGCGGCGACCAGACGCCAATCATCATGCTCACCGCCAAAGGCGAAGACGGCGACCGTATTGCCGGGCTGGATGCCGGTGCCGATGACTATCTACCCAAGCCTTTCAATCCGCGTGAGCTACTGGCGCGTATCTCTGCCGTACTACGGCGCGCATTGCCGGATGACATCCCAGGTGCACCATCAGACAAGCCGGAAACCTACGTGTTCGGCGAGTTCAGCTTTGACCTTGAAAAGCGAACTCTCACTAAACAAGGTGAACTCGTACCACTCACCAGCGGTGAGTTTTCGGTGCTGAAAGTATTGGCGCGTCACGCGCGTCAACCACTATCTCGCGAGAAGCTAATGGAGCTTGCGCGTGGCCGCGAGTACGAGGTATTCGATCGCAGCCTTGATGTTCAGATTTCTCGTTTGCGCAAACTGATCGAGCCGGATCCGGCCAGTCCGCGCTTTATCCAGACCGTGTGGGGTCTGGGTTATGTGTTCATCCCCGATGGCATCAAGGCCTGAGGGCGCACTCGCGCGCGAGCGCAGCTGGCTCAGGAGCGGTCTGCTGTGGCGAACCTTCTTCCTGCTGGCATTTTTGATTGCGGTCAGCATGGCGGCGTGGGTCGCGAGTTTTCGGGTGGTTGAACGTACACCGCGCAGCGAACAAATCGCTGCGCAGGTAGATTCCATCGTCACGATTACCCGCGCCGCGTTGTTGCATTCAGCGCCGATGCTCAGACGTGAACTGCTGCTTGATCTCGCAATCACGCAGGGTATTCGTATCTACCCCAAAGAACTCACCGACAAAATGGAGGCACTGCCAGACACCGAGCTGGTTCGTCTGGTCACTACCAATGTACGGCGGCGTCTGGACAACAGAACCGAGTTTGCGGGCGAGGTGAATGGCGAAGAAGGTTTCTGGGTTAGTTTTTATATTGAAGACGACGATTACTGGTTGATGCTGGACTCCGATCTCATTGAGGGCGCGTCGAGTATCCAATGGATAGGCTGGGCTGGTGTCACCCTACTACTATCGCTGGTCGGCGCGGTGTTCATCAGCCGCCTGATCAATCAACCACTGGCCAGATTATCAACAGCGGCACGGGCGATTGCGCGTGGCAAGTCACCGCCGCGCTTACCAGAGTCGGGACCAGCAGAAATTCGTGATGCGAACCGCAGCTTCAACCAAATGGCGCAAGACCTGAAGCAGGTTGAATCAGACAGAGCCGTGATTCTTGCGGGTATCTCGCATGATCTACGCACGCCGATCGCGCGTATGTTGCTAGAAGTCGAGATGGGCACGCTGTCGGATGAGGCCAAGCGAGGTATGCAATCCGATCTGGCGCAGATGGAGTCCATCATCGCGCAGTTTCTC
>JBIKUP010000071.1:0-6521 GCA_044347535.1 Burkholderiaceae bacterium | reverse complement strand
AAGCGTGGCATTGTCGGCAAGGTCTTGTCCGATGTCTTTACCTGATTCACTAGCGGGTTTCGGTACCAGCACCACCGAGCCCATTGTCGGGTGCATGTTGGGTGGTATGGCATTCGCCTCACGGATCACTGCAGGCGTTGTCTTGAATCTGGCGGCAATCGTTTCAATGCGCTCGCGCGTTGCGGTCACCTTGTGCGCGGTCCAGCTCGATAATGCATGGGACCACTTCGACAAGTTTTGCTTGAATTTTTCGGCATTGATCTGCGGCAGCAGAATACGGGTGTTGGGGCTACCGGTGATCACAGGCTTATTGAACTGCGGATTCAAGGCCTTGAATTCTTCCATCGGAATCTCGGCCAGCTGAGCAGCGAGCTTGACGTCGATATCGCGCGTTTTATTGATCGAGACAAAATAGGGTTGGTTTTCAACCACGGGCAGCGTCAGGCCATACTGTGCCGGCGCTGCAACCAGATTCTTAACCGCTTGCAGCTTCGGGTAGTAGTTGCGGGTCTCGGCGGGCATATAGGCCGACAAGCTGTTGTAGTCGGTATCGCGTCCAGCGGCTTGCGCCTTGGCGATAGCGCGCGAGACTGAACCCTCGCCCCAGTTGTAGGCCGCCAATGCCAGCTGCCAGTCACCGAACATGCCGTATAGCCTTTGCAGATAGTTGAGTGCCGCATCCGTCGACGCTATGACGTCGCGTCGTTCGTCGCGGAAGATATTTTGCTTTAGGTTGTAATCACGCCCGGTACTCGGAATGAACTGCCACATACCGGCAGCCTTTGCACTGGAATAGGCTTGTGGGTTGAAGGCAGACTCGATGAATGGCAGCAGCGCCAGTTCCATCGGCATACCGCGCCGCTCGAGTTCCTGAACCACATGGAACAGATAACGCGACGCACGCTGCGTGGTGCGCTGAATGTATTCCGGCCGAGAGCTATACCAAGTGACATGGGTGGCGACCAGCGGATTATTCAGATCCGGAATCGCAAAGCCTTTGCGGATTCGATCCCACACATCGAAGCGGGTGACGGTGACGTCATCGTAGGTTGCATCGAACTCTGCATTGCCAAGTCGCGCGCCGTCGGCGGAACGCGCATCGCGGGATTCCACCGCTTGGCTCGAGGGCTCGACGCTAAGGTCGATCGCATATGCGCTAGGAAGTGCCTGAGCGGCCAGCAGTGCTGCGATGGTCAGCCGGCGAAATTGGGTGTGCTGCATGGGGCATTAGAGCGCATCGGAGCCTCTGTTTGAGCCGGTTGCGCGAGTGAAGTTGCCGCAAGTGTAAGAACCGAGGGTGATGCCGTCAAGAAAAAGTTGCCATTTTGCGGCAGAGAGTCGTGGCGGCCATTTCCCCTTGTCCTCAAGGTATACCCGCGCCCGTTATCGAATCGACCTGACGAGTGGCACTTGGCATCGGAGTTCCCGAAGCGGACAGGCGGCTTAACGGAAGCCGTTTTTCCATTCTCTCAGCGCGGCAAATGCGGCGACCGGGTCATCGTTTGCCAACCGACCGGTTGCTCGCAAGGTACGCAGTATCGAAGGCTCGCGGTAGCGTAGGAAGGGATTGGTAAGCTTCTCCAGGCCGATGGTGGATGGCACGGTAGATTCACCACGCGCTCGCAACGCCTCTGCTTGCGCGAATCTAGCGGCAAGATCTGCGTTATCGGGTTCAGCCGCCACCGCAAATCGCAAATTAGATAGCGTGTACTCATGCGCGCAGTAAACCAGGGTATCGTCAGGGAGCGCGGCGAGTTTTGCCAGTGATTGCGTCATCTGACCCGGCGTACCTTCGAACAAGCGTCCGCATCCACCGGCGAACAGCGTGTCTCCGCAGAACAGCCAGTTCTGCGCATCAGCAACATAGGCAATATGGCCCGCCGTATGGCCCGGCACATCAAGCACCTTGAGACGTAGGGCGGGTGAGGGCAGATCGACAACATCAGCTTCATGTAGCGGATGCGAAATACCAGGGATTTTCTCGCCCGCTGGTCCGAATACCGGCACTGACCAATTCAAAAGAAGCTCTGCGACCCCACCCGCATGGTCGGCGTGATGGTGAGTGAGTAGAATAGCGTTCAGTTTCAAGCCACGCGAACGCAATGCGTCTTCAATGGGCGCGGCATCACCGGGATCAACGACCACAGCGTGCTGCTGGTCATGAATTAGCCAGAGATAGTTGTCGGCAAATGCCGGGATCGCAGTAACTTGCAGGGATGGTGGTGTAGACATCAGCATGAATCCAGACGCTTTATATCAGCCGATTATATCGCTCGCTCCCTGGTTCGATACACCAGCGGGTGCCTACGCCCATGCGTGGGAGCAGTCGCGTCTGAATGAATTGACGGCCGATATCTTTGGCTACAACGCGGTACAGATCGGTTTGCCGATGTTTGACACACTGGCGGCCAACCGAATGCCAAATCGTTGGATTACAGATTCCCGTTTGCCCTCCGATGTTGTCAGTGCAGAGCGACAGGTGGTGGTAGTCCATGACTTCACAGAGTTACCGTTTGCGACGCAGAGTCTGGATTTGGTGGTGATGCCGCATGTGCTCGAGTTTTCCGCAGAACCGCATCAAGTGCTGCGTGAGGTTGAACGTGTGCTGATACCCGAGGGGCAAGTCATTATTTGTGGCTTCAATCCGATCAGCATGTGGGGCGCGCGCCAATCTGCAGGACGAATGACCGGTGCACACTTTCTACCGCTGCATGGTGAGTTCATTAGCGTGCCGCGCCTGAAAGATTGGTTGAAGCTGCTGAATATGGAAATCAATCGTGGCCACTTCGGTTGTTACGCGCCGCCGTGTGCGACGGATAAGTGGTTAGGTCGCTTCTCTTTTCTGGAGAAGGCAGGCAATCGTTGGTGGCCGTATCTGGGCGCACTTTACATCGTGCAGGCCATCAAACGTGTGCAAGGCATGCGCTTGATTGGTCCAGCATGGGATAAAAAACGTAGCGTAGTACCAGGCGCAATGCCAGTGACTAATCGCATGAAAAAACAAAGAGACCAAGATGGATAGCGTTGAAATTTTTACCGATGGCGCATGCAAAGGTAATCCTGGCCCCGGTGGTTGGGGTGCCTGGATTATTCATGGCAGCCTTGAACAATGGATTGCCGCGGGCAGACCGGTAGAAAAAACCAAGTCATTGTTTGGTGGTGAGATGGCAACCACCAATAATCGTATGGAGTTACTTGCCGTGATTGAGGCGCTGAACGCGCTGAAACGCCCTTGCGAGGTCATGGTGCATACCGATAGCCAGTATGTGCACAAAGGTATTAGCGAGTGGTTAGCGGGTTGGAAAGCGAAAGGTTGGAAGACCGCGAGCAAAGCGCCCGTAAAAAATGTCGATTTGTGGCAGGCACTCGACGAGGCCAGGTTACGTCACCAGATAGAATGGCGCTGGATCAAAGGGCACGCGGGTCACGAGGGCAATGAAATGGCCGATGAACTCGCTAACCGTGGTGTTGAGCATGCCCGCGAAACTGCGCGTGCCGCCTGAGTCGGCCGTCTGAGCATCCTTTTCTCATCGATAACATCCATGCGACAGATTATTCTTGACACTGAGACGACCGGACTGAATCCTAGAAGCGGCGACCGCATCATTGAGATCGGCTGTGTCGAAATGGTGAATCGCCGTCTGACCGGAAACAACTTTCACTACTACATCAATCCGGAACGTGATTCCGATCCTGGTGCGTTGGCAGTACACGGCTTGACCACGGAATTCCTGAGCGACAAGCCGAAGTTTGCGGACATCGCCAATACCTTGTGCGAGTTTGTGAGTGATGCCGAGATCATTATTCACAACGCTCCGTTTGATGTCGGCTTTCTTGATGCAGAGTTTGAACGAGTTGGTAAAACAAACTTTGCTGCGCAGGTGCGGCAGGTGATTGATACGCTGGTGCAGGCTAAAGAACTCTTCCCCGGCAAACGGAATTCGCTCGACGCACTCTGCGAGCGCTACGGTGTTTCGAATGCACACCGTACGCTGCATGGCGCCTTGCTCGATGCGGAGCTACTGGCCGAGGTGTATCTCGCCATGACCCGTGGTCAAGATAGCTTGGGCATGGATCTACAGGCGGGGGGTGATGGCGATGACGCCACGGGAACCGGCATCGCGATTGCCGATATTCTGGTGCTGCCACCGACTGCAGATGAGTTTGCCAAGCACGAGGCTTTGTTGCAGACCTTGGATAAGGAAGCGAAGGGCGCTTGCCTATGGCGGAAGCTGGGGTCGGCCACCTGAAGTTGATGCGTCAGTCTTGCTATGCGATAATTCGCGCCCCTCGGGAGGTTAGCTCAGGGGTAGAGCGATCGCCTCACACGCGATAGGTCGCTGGTTCGAAACCAGCACTTCCCACCAAAAACCCACCCAGAAATCAAAAGCCCGCGAGGGCGCTCACGGTGTCCGCTTGCGCTGTATCGCCGCACCCGGGCGCAACTTCTTCTGTCCAAACCGTTTTGCCAGCGTCTTCAGCGGCGGCGTCTCTGCGCCGCGTACGCGCCGCGTCATCATCGCGGGAGTATCCGAACGGGGTACCAAATGGTGTGGGCCATTGCCGATTAGCTCGGCGCGACCGATACGGCGCAAACCTTCGCGCAAAGTTTCCCAGTTATTTGGGTCGTGATAGCGCAGCAATGCTTTATGAAAGCGACGAATTTTTGCAGTGCGCGGTGTTTCTACAGTTTCAGAATCGCGGGCAATCTTACGTAGCGGGTTCTTGCGCGTGTGATACATCGCAGTCGCCATCGCCAGCGGCGTGGGCAAGAAAGATTGCACCTGATCGAGCCGGAAATCGTTTTGCTTCAACCAAATCGCAAGATTTACCATATCTTCATCGGTGGTGCCGGGGTGGGCAGCGATGAAGTAGGGGATCAGGTACTGTTCCTTGCCCGCTTCTTTCGAGTACTTGTCGAATAACTCTTTGAACTTGTAGTACGAGCCCATACCGGGCTTCATCATTTTCGAGAGCGGGCCTTCCTCAGAGTGCTCGGGAGCGATCTTCAACAAGCCGCCGACATGATGCGTCGCTAGTTCTTTCACATACTCGGGTGAGCGTACCGCTAGGTCATAGCGTAAGCCGGAGCTGACCAGGATTTTCTTTACACCTTTGATGGCGCGCGCGCGGCGGTACAGCTGCACCAGCTTGCCGTGATCCGTATTCAAGTTGCTGCAAATCGTCGGATAGACACACGACAGTCGTCGGCAACTTTGCTCGATACTTGGGTCTTTACAGCCGAGGCGGTACATATTCGCAGTCGGCCCACCAAGATCGGAGATGGTGCCGGTAAACCCTTTGGTCTTGTCGCGAATCAGTTCAATCTCGCGCAAGATGGAAGGCTCGGAGCGGCTCTGAATAATGCGGCCCTCATGCTCAGTGATTGAGCAGAAGGTGCAACCACCAAAGCAGCCGCGCATGATATTCACCGAAAAGCGAATCATGTCCCATGCGGGGATTTTTGCATCACCATAGGCAGGATGCGGCGCACGTGCATAGGGCAGGTCATACACATGATCCATCTCTTCCATCGCCAGCGGTATGGGTGGAGGATTCAGCCAGATATCGCGCTCGCCATGCGCTTGCACCATCGCACGTGCATTACCGGGGTTGGATTCCAGATGAAACACACGCGATGCATGCGCATACGCGACTTCATCTTCTTTCACCGTCTCGAATGATGGCAGTCTGACCACGCTACGCGCGCGAACTTCTGCTTGCTGCGCAAGCCTTTCTTCACGGCTGATGATGCGCACCGGTTGCGGTGCATCCTGCGAAGTACCCTGTGCCGTGCCGCACGCTTGCGGCTCCTTTTCTTTCATCTCATAAGGATCAGGATGAGGCTCTACTTTGCCGGGGGTATCAACGCGCGTAGAGTCAACCTCACGCCAATCGTCTGCCGGTTTCCAACCGCTGGTCACAATGAATGCCGTGCCACGCAGATCGCGGATCGTTTTCACCGACTCGCCTCGGGCTATGCGATGCGACAACTCAAGCAAGGCACGCTCGGCATTGCCAAACAGAAGAATATCGGCCTTTGAATCGAGCAATACCGAGCGTCGTACCGTATCTGACCAATAATCGAAGTGCGCGATACGTCGCAAGCTGGCTTCGATACTACCGATGACAATCGGCACACCAGGAAAAGCCTCGCGCGCACGATGCGCATACACCGTGAGGGTGCGGTCAGGGCGTTTATTTGGCGCACCATGCGGCGTGTAGGCGTCTTCCGAGCGCGGCTTGCGATCAGCGGTGTAGCGGTTGATCATGGAATCCATATTTCCGGCAGTCACACCGAAATACAGATTTGGCCGTCCCAGCGCGCGGAATGGCTCCGCGGATTGCCAGTCGGGCTGGCTGATGATCCCCACTCTAAAGCCCTGTGCCTCCAGCAAACGCCCGACCAGCGCCATGCCGAAGCTTGGGTGGTCGATATAAGCGTCGCCTGTGATCAGGATGATGTCGCAGGCATCCCAGCCCAGTTGCTCCATTTCCCGCCGTGACATCGGCAAAAATGG
>JBIKUP010000070.1:0-6522 GCA_044347535.1 Burkholderiaceae bacterium | reverse complement strand
GGGCGTGAGCGCCAGGTGCAAGGGCGCTCCGCGCTATTACCCCAGGCGGGGTTCAATGCGCAGGCGTCAAAGATCATGGGCGACACCACCAATCCTTTGACACGGCAACCCACTTCTCTCGATTACACCGATCAAAAGTATGTTCTGCAACTGAAGCAGCCCTTGTACAACCTAGGCAGCTTCATCGCGTATGACCAGAGCAAGCTGCAGGTTGCGGCGAGTGAAGTGCAGTTTGAACAATCAAGAATCGATCTTGCTCTGCGCGTCGCGCAGGCTTACTTTGATGTACTGGCTGCGCAAGATGCGATCGCCTTCATTCAAGCACAGAAAACCGCAATCGCCGAGCAGCTAGCGTCGGCCAAGCGCAATTTCGAAGTGGGTACCGCCACGATTACCGATACGCACGAGGCGCAGGCACGTTTCGATCTCGCACAAGCACAGGAGATTGCTGCGCTGAATGACCTTGAGGTCAAGCGCAACCAACTTGCCCTACTCACGGGCCATACCCCAGAAGTCTTGCGTGGTCTCGCACCCGGTGTGAAGCTGTCGACACCCGAGCCATCGGCGGTCGAGCAATGGGTAACTAATGCCGAGTCAGGCAATATCGGCGTGGTGGCACAAGGACTAGCTGCAGAGATCGCGAAACTCGATATCAGTCGGGCTAGTGCCGGTCACCTGCCGACAGTAGATGCAATTGCTAGCTATACCGATGCGAAAAGTGCCTTTGGGCCTATCCCGACGGCCAGCTCGATTACGAGTATCGGCTTGCAATTGAATATTCCTATTTTTTCCGGTTACGCCACCAGCAGCCAGGTGACGCAAGCCGTCGTACTGGAGCAAAAGGCGCGCGCGGATCTTGACACTGCGCGTCGCAGTGCAGCACAAGGCGCACGTACGGCTTATCTTGGTGTGCAAAGTGGCCTGTCGCAAGTACGCGCACTGGAGGCTGCAGAACGATCGAGCTTGCTCGCGCTAGACGCTAACAAACTAGGTTATGAGGTTGGGGTTCGGATCAATATTGATGTGCTAAATGCGCAGCAGCAGTTGTTCTCGACCCGTCGTGATCTGGCGAAAGCACGCTATGACACGCTGGTCGCCGGTTTGAAACTGAAAGCAGCCTCCGGCACCCTGTCAGAGGCTGATCTGGAAGCAATCAACGCGCTGCTCGAGGCGCGCTAAACGTACGGCGCTCAGGCGCAGTTGGTGGTGACTTGTTATGCGGTCCGGTTAGCACCGGACCAGCTGTAGACTATCTTTTCTTTGGTGCGAACAATCATGAACACAAATAAAACAGCACGCACACTCCTGATCCCTGCTCTACTGCTCGCTATCAGCAGCTGTGGCAAAAAAGAGGAAGCGAAAGCACCCGCCAATGCCGCACCACCGCCACCGATGGTGTCGGTGATTACGGTAGCGCCCGAGCAGGTCACAAATATCAGCGAACTACCCGGACGGGTTGAGGCTGTTCGTACTGCCGAGGTACGCGCGCGCGTAGGCGGTATCGTGCAACGACGTCACTTCAATGAGGGTAGCGAGGTACGCGCCGGTCAGCCACTGTACCAACTGGATCCGGCGCCCTACATGGCGACCGTGGCCAGCGCGCAAGCCAGTGTCGGACAAGCCGAGGCCAACGTCACACGCGCCGAGGCCAATCTCGCCCAAGCGACGACCAAGGTGAACCGCTACCGCAATCTGGTGGAGTCGAACGCTGTCAGCAAACAAGAATTTGATGACCTGAGTAGCGCACAGAAGTTGGCCGCTGCCGATGTCAGCGCTGCGCGTGCCGCGGTCGATACCGCGCGCGCTGCACTCGATACCGCGAAACTCAATTTGTCATGGGCAAACGTGTCAGCCCCGATCTCAGGACGTATCGGCCGCACGCTGATCACCGAGGGCGCGCTGGTAACGGCGAATGACACACACGCACTCGCCGTCATTCAGCAATTGGATCCCATCTACATCACGCTGACCCAATCATCAGTAGAGATGGCTCGGCTGCGCGACATCATGGCGCAGTCTGGTCGCAATGGCATCAAAGCCAAACTGACCCTCGTTACTGAAGATGGTCGTCCCTATCCCCAGCCGGGACAAATGCTGTTCTCGGAAGCTGTAGTCGACCCGCAGTCCAGCTCAGTCATTCTGCGAGCACAGTTTCCAAACCCGCAGCGTACGCTGCTACCGGGCATGTATGTGCGCGTACGTGTTGAGCAGGGCGTACGCCCCGGCACCATCACGGTGCCGCAACAAGCCGTGATGCGTACCGCCGATGGCGCGATGGTGATGACGGTCGATGCGGAAGGCAAAGTCGCGCCGCGACCTGTCAAGACCGACGGTGCATATGGTAGCAACTGGATCATCGGGTCAGGTTTGAAAGCTGGTGATACCGTGATCGTTGAGGGCCTACAAAAAGTGAAGCCGGGCGCACCTGTCAAACCACTGCCATGGACACCCGCTGGTGCGCCTTCCGCGCCAAGCGCCGGCGCCACGCCACCCGCAGCGGCCGCGCCGGCACCCGCTGCTGCACCGAACGCACTGCCTACAAAAAAATAAGGAGGCCGTGATATGGCCAAGTTTTTCATCGATCGCCCGGTATTCGCGTGGGTGATCGCACTATTCATTCTGCTCGCCGGTATTCTTGCGATTCCAAAGCTGCCGATCTCGCAGTACCCGGTGATTGCACCGCCGACAGTGATCGTGAATGCGATCTATCCCGGCGCCTCTGCACAAACGGTAGACGAGAGTGTTACCAGCTTGATCGAGCAGGAGATGAACGGCGCAGAAAATATGCTGTACATCGAATCGCAAAGTCAGTCGGATGGTGGCTCTCAAGTGTCTGTCACTTTCAAGACCGGCACCAACCCTGAGCTCGCTGCAGTCGATGTACAAAACCGTTTGAAACGTATCGAGGCACGACTGCCACAGGCCGTAGTGCAGCAAGGCGTGACGATCACGCGCGCGCGCAGCAATTTGCTGATGTTCGTGAACTTGCGTGCAACAAGTAGTTCGGTCACACCCGTCGCACTGGGCGACTATATCGCGCGCAATATTCTGAACGAGGTCAAGCGAATTCCCGGTGTGGGCGTTGCGCAGCTATTCGGTACTGAGCGCGCGATGCGCGTTTGGATTGACCCGGACAAACTGGTGGGCTTCAAGCTAACCCCGAGTGATGTAGTGGCCGCTATCAAGGCACAGAACGCGCAGTTTTCTGCGGGTGTGCTGGGTGACCTCCCGGCACCAGCATCTCAGCGGATCGCGACCTCAATTGTGATTACCGGGCAGCTCTCATCTCCGGAAGAGTTTGGCAATGTCGTGCTGCGCGCGCAGCCAGGCGGCGCGACCGTACGCATTCGTGATATCGGTCGAGTCGAAGTGGCCGGGCAATCGTATGGCTTTTCGGCGCGGCTGAATGGTAAGCCAATCGCAGCGATTGGTATTCAGTTGACCCCAACCGCCAATGCACTCGAGACCGCGCGACTGGTACGAGAAAAAATGGCGGAGCTGGAGAAGTTCTTCCCGCCCGGTATCGAGTACGTCATCCCTTATGACACCTCGCTATTCATCAAGATCTCGATTGAAGAGGTTGTAAAAACACTGATTGAGGCAGTGATCTTGGTGTTCTTGGTGATGCTGCTGTTCTTGCAGAGCCTGCGCTACACCATCATTCCAGCGATCGTGGTTCCGGTGTCGCTGATGGGTACCTTTGCGATGATGGCCATGTTTGGCTACTCGATCAATGTGCTGACCATGTTCGGCATGGTGTTGGCGATTGGTATTCTGGTCGACGATGCGATTGTGGTGGTCGAGAATGTCGAGCGCATCATGAGTGAAGAACATCTATCGCCGCGTGATGCAACGATCAAGGCGATGGGGCAAATTACCGGCGCCATTATTGGCATTACGCTAGTACTGATTGCCGTATTTATACCCATGGCGTTCTTCACCGGATCCGTCGGTGCGATCTACCGCCAGTTCTCGATGTCGATGATCGCGTCGATGGTGTTCTCCGCCATCATGGCGTTGACCCTCACGCCAGCGCTGTGCGCAACGCTGCTGAAACCAATTCCGCCGGGCCACCATGAACGCAAAGGATTTTTCGGTGCGTTCAACCGCTTGTTCCGCCGCACCTCCGATAAATACACTAGTTGGGTGTCGCGCATGCTGAAGACCACCGGCCGCTACATGGTGATCTACGGAGTGATCGTTGCTGCAGTTGCACTACTCGCTGTGCGCATGCCTACCTCGTTCCTACCTGCTGAAGATCAGGGCTATCTGCTAGCCAACGTTCAGCTACCGCCGGGGGCATCCACTGCGCGCACGCTGTCGGTGATGGAGCAGGCCGAACAGTACTTCCTGAAAGAGCCCGGCGTACAAGGCATTGTGTCGGTACTGGGATATTCCTTCTCAGGCAATGGCCAGAATGGTGGATTGTTATTCGTACCACTGAAAGATTGGAAAGAGCGCGATAAACCCGAGCTGAGTTCAGAAGCCATCGCGAAAAAAGCAATGATGCTGATGGCAATTATTCGCGATGCGATTGTATTCACCGTCAACCCACCCGCTATTCGCGAGCTAGGCAACGCCACTGGCTTTTCATTGCGACTGCAAGACCGCGCCGGCCTTGGCCATGACGCACTACTCGCTGCGCGTAATCAGTTGCTCGGCATGATGAGCAAAAGCGAGGTAATCAAAAGCGCGCGCCCTGAGGGTATGGAAGATTCACCGCAGCTACGTCTCGATATTGATCGCGACAAAGCGAATGCGCTGGGCCTATCGCTCATTGACATCAACGCCACGCTGTCAGGTACGTTTGGCTCGGTCTATGTGAATGACTTCCCGAATCTCGGGCGGCAGCAGCGTGTAATTGTGCAAGCCGTTCCTGAAAAGCGCTTGATGCCAGAAGATCTGGAAAAAATCTTCGTGCGGAATAACCAGGGCACGATGGTGCCTTTCTCGGCCTTCAGTAGCAGCAAGTGGGTGAATGGTCCGGTGCAGCTGGTGAGATTTAACGGTTACCCCGCCATGAAGATTCAGGGTGATGCGGCACCGGGCAAGTCGTCAGGCGATGCGCTTGTTGAAGTTGAGCGTCTGGTAGCACAACTACCGCAAGGCATCGGCTATGAATGGGCCGGTCAGTCACTAGAAGAAAAAGCGGCGGGCTCAACCGCAACGCTACTATTCGCGCTGGCGCTACTGTCAGTGTTTCTGGTCCTGGCCGCACTCTATGAGAGCACCACCATCCCTATCGCTGTGTTGCTGGTGGTGCCACTTGGAGTGCTGGGCGCGGTAGCGTTCACCATGCTGCGCGGTATGCCGAATGATGTTTATTTCAAAGTTGGTTTGATTGCCATTATTGGTCTCTCGGCGAAAAACGCGATTCTGATTATCGAGTTTGCCAAAGACTTGCAAGCCACTGGGATGGATCTGGTAGAGGCCACTTTGAAGGCCGTGCGCTTACGATTCAGGCCGATCATCATGACCTCGTTTGCCTTCATTCTCGGCGTGCTGCCGTTGGTGATCGCGACTGGCGCCGGTTCCGCTAGCCAGCGTGCCATCGGCACCGGCGTTATGGGTGGGATGATCGCAGCGACGGTATTAGCGGTGTTCTTCGTGCCGGTGTTCTTCATCGTCGTGCGTAGCATATTCAAAGGCAATGAACGCCAGCGCAAGCTGTATGCAGCGCATCTGGAAGATGCAAGCAAGGAGCCGTAAATGAAAAAATATTTGCTATATCCGACGCTGACCAGCGCGCTCCTGACGCTTGCAGGTTGCCAGATCCTGCCGGATTTTGTGAAGCCCAAGGCGCCGATTCCGGAGAAATTCGACACCGCCATTGATGAAGCACCAAGTGCCGCAGAAATAGGCTGGCGCGAGTTTTTTCAAAATACTGAACTTCAGCAAGTCGTTGAACAGGCGTTGACCAACAATCGCGATCTGAAGACAACTGCGCTCCGAATCGAAGAAGCCCGAGCGCTGTACGGTATTCAACGCGCTGATCAACTTCCCACGGTAAATGCGACAGCAGGCGGCACCAATACCCGCGCCCTACTGGGCGCTAACCGGGTCGAGTACACCTCCTATCAAGTTGGTCTGGGCATGACGGCTTTCGAGTTGGATTTCTTTGGCCGTGTGAAAAATCTTTCCGAAGCCGCGCTATCGCAATTCTTTGCCACTGAACAAGCACGGCGCGCAGCGCAAATTGCCTTGGTGGGTGAGGTGGCTAAGGTTTGGCTGAATGAGCGTGCGCTTGCAGAGCAACTACAAATCGCAGAGCGCACCTCAAAGGCACGCCAGACCTCGTATGATCTGGTCAAGCAACGCGTTGATGCGGGTATTTCAAACGCATTGGAGCTTCGGCAAAGCGAAACCCTGGTGCAATCATCATCTGCTGCAGTACTTGCGCTGCGTCGGCAGCATGCGCAGAGTGCCAATGCTTTGGCACTGCTGGTAGGAAGCGGCGGCAAACTGCCTGAGCAGCAAGCCTTGCTTTCTGAGCAGTCGATTACGGCAGAAATCAGCGCTGGC
>JBIKUP010000068.1:0-6523 GCA_044347535.1 Burkholderiaceae bacterium | reverse complement strand
GCGCTTGATGACGCCGAAGACGCTGACGAATTCAGCGCTGGCGTTGATGATCTTGCGCCGATTTCGCTGAAACTCGATGCCAGTAGCTGTGGTGTGCGCCTCGACAAAGTATTGTCGTCGCGTCTGCCGCAGTACTCACGCGCCCGCTTGCAGCAATGGATCGACAGCGGCCATGTGCTGGTCGATGGCAAGGTAGCGAAAGCAAAGTCGGGCATGCTGGGCGATGAGCTGATCACACTTCAACCACAACCCTCCAACAGCGACTTTGCCTTCCAGCCCGAGCCCATGGCCCTGGAGGTGCTGCACGAAGATGAATCGATTGTGGTGATCAACAAGCCGGTTGGATTGGTGGTGCACCCGGCTGCCGGTAATTGGCAGGGCACCATGTTGAATGGTTTGTTACATCGCTGGCCGCAACTGGCGGGTGTGCCGCGCGCAGGTATTGTGCACCGGCTCGACAAAGACACCAGTGGCTTGCTGGTAGTCGCAAAAACCTTGTCGGCGCAAACCCACTTGGTGCGACAGCTTCAAGAGCGCAGCATGGGGCGCGAGTACCTTGCGCTGGTGTGGGGCCAACCTATTTCGAGTGGACGTATCGAGGCCGCCATCGGACGTCATCCGCGTGATCGAACCCGCATGGCAGTGAGTAAATCGCTGCTCGCCAAATCTGCAGTGACGCACTATTCACGAGTAGCCAACGGTGTGCTCGATGGCAAACCGGTGGCGCTACTGCGCTGCAAGTTGGAAACCGGCCGCACCCATCAAATTCGCGTGCACCTGCAGTCGATAGGGTTTCCATTGGTAGGCGATGCCGTTTACGGCAAGCAGCATCTGGTCGGGGTATTTCCCCGGCAGGCATTACATGCCGAACGACTAGCGCTGCAACATCCCGCGAACCGTCGTGAAAGCTGCGAATGGACGGCAGCGCTGCCGGCCGACATGTCGGAGCTGCTGGCACGCGCTGGTATTGATGTTCCTGCTGCGTGATGCGCGTACCTGTTCTTGATATTTCATGGCCTGATCTGCCGGCATCGGTCTCGGTGTTGTCGACCACGCGCCGAGGCGGTGTCAGTACCGCACCCTATGACGATGGCGTGGGCGGTGGTGGTCTTAACCTGGGCACCCATGTCGGCGATGCGGCAGATGCCGTCACACGCAACCGAGCGCTGCTGCACCAGCAACTACCGTCTGAGCCAGTATGGCTGACGCAGGTACACGGTACGCGAGTGATCAACGCGGACTCATTGCCACCCTCGACCGAAGCCGATGCCAGCATCGCGACACGCGCTGGCGTGGTGTGCACGATCATGACGGCGGATTGCACCCCCGTACTACTGGCGGATAGTCGTGGTCGTGTGGTGGGGGCCGCGCACGCAGGCTGGCGCGGACTCGCTTCCGGGGTGTTGGAGGCCACGGTGAATGCGATGCGGGACGCCGGTGCCGAGGAAATCCTTTCCTGGCTCGGGCCGGGGATCGGGCCGCAGGCGTTCGAAGTGGGTCAGGACGTGGTGGATGCCTTCGCGCACCTTCAGGCTGAGAGACCGTCTTTCAGGGCGATTGATGAGAAGCCGGGCAAGTTTCTGGCGGACCTACCCGAGTTGGCGAGGCGGGCATTGGCCGGAGTAGGAGTGTTGCAGGTAACGGGTGGCGAGCACTGCACCGTCAGCGACCCAGAGCGGTTTTACTCATTCCGACGCGACCGCACCACGGGCCGCATGGCCTCGATGATTTGGATTAACAGCCTGTCTGATTAGCGCGCTCAATCGACCTAACCAGACAAGTGCTAATTCACTCGGTCGGCGTCGCTCTTTGATTCTTGGGCAGCGCTATTTTGTCGTTCTTGCATCATGCGCAGACGCGCTACTTCATTGCGTCGACGGCGCTGCGGGCTGCCACCGAGGTACACAATAATCACCGTTGGCAACACGCCGTACAGGAAAAACGTCATAATGCCGGCTATCACCGTCTCCTCGGTGATAGCCATCATCAGCGTCACATAAATCCAACCCACTGCAGCGATATGCACGGTATGCCTGCTCTAGCAAAAGTCAGCGCGCATCCTAGCACCGACCACCACGCGCTGCAGCGAACGCTCGATTGAAAAGTCCGGAAAGCGCATGAATACTTCAGACCGCAACGCGGCGCAGCAGGCAGCCGCACAGCAGTGGCTCGAGCAAGTGACCGACCCAAAGCAGTGGCAGTCAATGTTCAACCTGATGCAGGCCGGGATGCCCTCCATGCCGGCCATGCCGAACTTGCCAGCCGTGCCGCCGATGACGCCTGTCAATGCTGCTGTACCGCCTGAGAAGCTGGCGCAGCTGCAAAAAGATTACACCGAAGAGGTATCGACACTCTGGACTGCACTGGTGGCACAACGTGCGCCTGAAATTCGCGACCGCCGGTTTGCTGACCCTGCCTGGCATCAGAACCCGCTGCATGCGTTCAACGCTGCGGTGTATCTGCTGAATGCGCGTTACCTGAACGCGTTGGCCGAGGCAGTCGAGACTGATGAAAAAACCAAACGTAAAATCCGCTTCGCTACTCAGCAGACGATTGACGCTTTATCACCTAAAAACTTTTTAGCGACTAACCCCGAGGCTCAGCAGAAACTAGTGGAGTCCAAAGGCGAGAGCCTGACGCGCGGCATCATGCACATGCTCGCCGATATGGGTAAAGGCCATATCTCGCAGACCGACGAGAGCGCGTTTGAGGTGGGTCGCAATGTTGCCACCACCGAGGGCGCGGTTGTTTTCGAAAATGAGGTGATGCAGCTGCTGCAGTACCGGCCGCTGACCAAAGAGGTGCATGAGCGTCCGCTGTTATTCGTACCGCCGTGTATCAACAAGTACTACATCCTCGACCTGCAGCCAGAAAATTCACTGATTCGTTACGCGGTTGAGCAGGGGCATACCGTGTTCGTGGTGTCTTGGGTGAATCCCGATGCTGCGCTCGGCCATCTCAGCTGGGATGATTACATCGAACAAGGGCCGATACGTGCCATGGAAGTCGCGCTCGACATTAGCGGCGCGAAGCAGCTGAACGTACTCGGCTTTTGTGTTGGCGGCACGATTGTCGCGACAGCGTTGGCCACAATGGCTGCGCGTGGTAAGCATCCAGCATCTAGCGTGACGCTACTCACCACGATGTTGGATTTCACGGACGTTGGTGTGATTGATGTATTCGTTGACGAGCAACAGGTCGCGCAACGCGAGCAGTCGATAGCGAAGGGCGGGTTGATGCCCGGCCGCGATTTTGCGGCGACCTTTTCCAGCTTGCGGCCAAATGATCTGGTCTGGAACTATGTCGAAAACAATTACCTGAAAGGCGAAGAGCCGCCCGCGTTCGATCTGCTGTACTGGAACTCTGACAGCACCAATCTGCCGGGCCCGATGTTCTGCTACTACTTGCGTCACATGTACTTGCAGAACGAGTTGCGCAAGCCAGGCAAGTTGCGCGTCAGTGGCGACCCGATCGACCTTAGCAAGTTGAAGCTGCCCGCGTTTTTATATGCCTCACGTGAAGACCATATCGTGCCCTGGGGTAGTGCTTATCTCACCACCGACCTGATCAACAAGGGCAAGCGGAACCAGAACCGTTTCATTTTGGGTGCATCGGGTCACATCGCTGGTGTGATTAACCCGCCAGCCAAGAAAAAGCGTAGCTACTGGGTGAATGACGCGCTACCGAGCAGTGCAGATGAATGGCTGGCCGGCGCCACCGAGCAACCCGGCAGCTGGTGGACAGAGTGGTCCGTCTTCCTTGCCGAGCACGCCGGAGCTATGCGCAAAGCACCTGCCAAGTACGGCAATACCCGCCACAAGCCGATCGAGCCGGCGCCCGGGCGCTATGTGAAGGTCAAGGCCGCATAAGGCCAAACCTATACCGCAGGCGCCAGTCAGCGAATCTCTTGTCACATTGACAGGGCGCCGCCCAGCGACCAGCAAGGCGGCGCGCGGTGCGGCGCAAAATAGTCGTAATGCACCGCCTAATGCTAGACAACTAATTGATTTTCGAGACTATAATCGGTTCGGAGACACGGGCCCGTGCTCGTCATTTCAACAAGATCGCAAGTATTCATTGCGACGCAAAAGAGTGGACACCTCATGAATAGCGCAAAAAAATCGGCCGAGCGCCTGATTAAGAAATACCCGAACCGCCGCTTGTACGATACCCAAACCAGTTCCTACATCACCCTCGCAGACGTCAAGCAACTCGTGCTTGCCAATGAGATATTTGTCGTGGTGGATGCCAAGACCGAGGAAGACCTCACCCGCAGCATCCTGTTGCAGATTATTTTGGAAGAAGAGTCGAACGGTCAGCCCATGTTCTCAAGTTCGGCCTTGTCGCAAATCATTCGCTACTACGGTCATGCGATGCAGGGCATGATGGGTTCGTATCTGGAGAAAAATATCCAGGTGTTTATCGACATCCAAAACAAAATGGCCGAGAACTCGAAGGGCTTGATCGATGAAAAATCATTCAGCCCGGAGATGTGGACGCAGTTCATGAGCGTACAAGCGCCAATGATGCAAGGCATGATGAGTAACTACATTGAGCAGAGCAAGAGCTTGTTTATGCAGATGCAAGAACAGATGCAAAGCCAGGCAAAGAATGTGTTTGTGGGATTTCCGTTCCCGGGTATGAACGGTAACGGCGCCCACTCACCAGGGGCTGAAAAAAACTGACCCTCATCGTTTTAAACGCACCACCAAAAGCCGGCACATGTTGCCGGCTTTTTTAAGCAGTAGTTTCCACGCTAGCGCTGCACCTGCCACGATAAAGAAGCGCTGACCACGCCCTCGAAGTACTTACAACGCAATCACTGATACAACATGCCATCAATATCTGAAGCAGCTCCCAAGGTTGGTTTCGTCTCACTCGGCTGCCCCAAGGCGCTGACCGATTCCGAGCAAATCCTTACTCAGTTGCGCGCTGAGGGGTATGACACCGCCAAGACTTACGATGGGGCCGATTTAGTGATCGTGAATACCTGCGGCTTCATTGATGCCGCGGTACAAGAGTCGCTGGATGCGATCGGCGAAGCGCTGAATGAAAACGGCAAAGTCATTGTCACTGGTTGCTTGGGCAGCAAGAAAGATGCATCGGGCGAAGAGATCGTACGCAAAGTACATCCCAAGGTACTAGCTGTCACGGGGCCGCATGCGCTGGGTGAGGTGATGGATGCGGTGCATATGCATCTACCTAAACCGCACGAGCCTTTTCTTGATTTGCTGCCACCGCAAGGCGTCAAGCTCACGCCCAAGCACTATGCGTATCTGAAAATCTCCGAGGGCTGTAACCACCGCTGCAGTTTCTGCATTATCCCGTCGATGCGCGGCGATCTGGTATCGCGCCCGGTAGCGGACGTAATGCTCGAGGCTGAAAATTTATTCAAAGCGGGTGTCAAAGAATTGCTGGTGATCTCGCAAGACACTAGTGCATACGGCGTTGATGTGAAGTTTCGCACCGGCTTCTGGAATGGCAAGCCGATGCGCACGCACATGACTGATCTGACCCGGGCGCTGGGCGAGCTGGCACAGCAATACGATGCCTGGGTACGTCTGCATTATGTTTACCCTTATCCGCATGTAGATGAGGTGATCCCGCTGATGCAGGGTAATCATGTGCTGCCCTATCTGGACGTACCGCTTCAGCATGCGCACCCGGATGTACTCAAGCGCATGAAGCGCCCCGCAAGCGGGGAGAAAAATATCGAGCGTATCCGTGCCTGGCGCGAGCTGTGCCCCGATATCACGATACGTTCCACCTTCATCGCCGGATTCCCCGGTGAGACGGAAGAAGAATTCTCCTATTTGCTCGACTTTCTGCGTGAAGCAAAAATAGATCGCTTAGGTTGCTTCGCGTATTCGCCGGTCGATGGTGCAGCGGCGAATGCCATCGCGAATCCGGTACCGGATGAGGTGCGCGAAGAACGTCGCGGCCGTGTAATGCAGCTGCAAGAACAAATTTCGCGCGAGCGTTTGCAAGCTAAAGTCGGCAAGACCTTGCGGGTGCTGATTGACGCGGTTGATCATAATGGCGCGACCGGTCGCTCTGCAGCCGATGCGCCGGAGATCGATGGCGTGGTTTATATAAAGCTTCCCTATGAGCCGGGGCGTGAGCTGAAAATTGGCAGCTTTGTCGATGTTCAGATCACCGCTGCCGATGCGCACGATCTTTGGGGTCGTGTCGACTAAGGGCTTTCGATTAAGGACTGTCGATTACTGTCGGGTGAGCCGTGGCTGATGAAAAAAAATCCCTGCAAACGCTGCTGACGGCGACGGATTACCGTCCACCGGAAGGCTTCTCTGCATTTCCGAGTGCGATTCATCACGCCTCGACGGTTCTGTTCAAGAACGTTGCTGCATTGCGGGCTCGTAATTGGCAAGAGAAGAGCGGCTATACCTACGGATTGCACGGTACGCCAACCACCTTCACGCTCGAGGCGCGTCTCGCCGAAATAGAAGGCGGTACGCATTGCTTATTAGCGCCGAGTGGCCTGGCAGCGATTGCCATGATCAAT
>JBIKUP010000069.1:0-6523 GCA_044347535.1 Burkholderiaceae bacterium | reverse complement strand
CGTCGAGATCGAAGATAAGCCAGGCACCAACAGTAAATTCTTCAAGTTCACGACGGGGACTGCTGGCGATAGCTCGTTCCTGAAAGTATCGGCTAACTCGATCTGGGGCTTGAATGATCTGCCCTCCGCACGCGGTACCACCAGCAAGTGGATTGAACCCCCGCAGGCAAAAAATGCCGATGGCTTCCCGCTGTATGTTGACCGTGATGGTCTCGAAACGCCTGATCCAGGTTCTTTCTCTGAAGATGAAAGCCGCGATCTGTGGTCGCCGATCTTCCTGGATAAAGGTGAAATGACCTTCGACACCGCCGGTAAGCTGTTTTCGCCGCAGGAAGCTATTGCATTTAAATCGACCACCATCGGTGCATCCGGTGCAACGCTGCAGTTCTCGATTGATTACGCGTCGTCGACCCAGTACTCGTCACCATTCTCTGTCTTGAAGCAAGATCAGAACGGTCGTCCTGAGGGTGACCTGATTGGTGTGGACATTGGTGACGATGGTCTCGTCTCTGCGTCTTACTCGAATGGTACGCAGAAGTCGCTGGCCAAGATTGTGCTGGTGAACTTTGCCAGCCCGACCGGTCTGCGTCAGATTGGTGACGCCAGCTACTACGCTACCTCGAAGTCGGGTGATGCGAAATACGGCGAAGCCGGTTCGGCTGGTTTCGGTACCGTACGCGCCGGTGCACGTGAGCGTGCCAACGTTGACTTGACTGCGGAGCTGGTGGAATTGATTACCGCCCAGCGTAACTTCCAGGCCAACGCCAAAGCGATTGAGACCAACAATACGCTGACGCAGGCCATCATCAACATCCGAAGCTAAGCCTAAGCCAAGCCTAAGCCAAGCATAAGCAAAGCATAAAAAGGAACCCTGAATCATGGACCGCTTAGCCTTTACCGCCATGGCGTCGATCAACGAGCGACGCCTGCTACGTGAACAGCTGAATAACGAGCTGGCCAACGTCTCGACGGTCGGCTTCAAAAAAAGCTACGACAACGCGATGGTGGCGGTGAAAGCCAAGGGCGAGGGTTGGGATACGCGTATCCAACCTTTCATCGAAAAGATGAATGCAGTCTCGCTCGAGCAAGGTTCGTTAATGGCGACGCTGAACCCTATGGACATCGCGCTCAAAGATAAAACCGTGATGGGCATACAGGCAAAAGACGGCACATTGGCTTTCACACGACGCGGTGACCTGAAGATTGGCTCCACTGGTGTTCTAGAAAACGGCTCGGGTCATCCGGTGCTGTCGCAAGATGGTGCGCCGATCACGATACCGCCCGGTTCCATACTTAACATTACCGAAGAAGGCGATATTTTTGCGCGCACACCGGCGCAGCCCCTGCTTGACCCTTCGGTATTGGTCGGCCGCATCATGATGCGCGACGCTAGCGGGATCACGCTGCAACGCAGACCCGACACCTTGTTTACCCCTTACCCGCAATTTGCGACAGCGAATGGCGATTTTGCGACAGGGCCAATACCGCCACGGATTGTCCCGGGCGCGCTCGAGACCAGTAACGTCAATGTCGTCACCGCGATGGTGAAGCTGATTGACTTCTCACGCTCGTTCGAGACCCAGGTGCGCACCATCAAAGAGGCCAAATCGCTCGATGAATCGGGTGCCAGCATGTTGAAGGCACGCTAATTGCATTAGTAACGGAAAAGCGACACTCGAGAGGAAAGTATGGACGCATCAATGTGGGTAGCGAAAACCGGTCTGGACGCGCAGCAAACGCGCCTGACGGTTATCTCGAACAACCTGGCCAACGTCAACACCACGGGCTTCAAGCGCGACCGCGCCATGTTCGAAGATCTGCTGTACCAGAACGTTCGGCAGGCTGGCGGTCAAACAGCCGCCGCGACACAAGCCCCAACGGGTTTGATGCTGGGTACCGGTACACGCATCATCGCCACCGAAAAAATTCACGCCCAGGGCAATATGATCAACACCCAGAACGCGCTCGATGTCGCGATTCAGGGTGAAGGCTTTTTCCAGATTCAGCAACCTGACGGCACCTTCGCCTATACCCGTGACGGCACCTTCAAGTTGTCCAACACCGGGCAGATTGTGACCAACCTCGGTCAGCCACTGGTACCTGCGATTGCGGTACCAGCCAACGCGTCATCGATCACGATTGGTCTGGATGGCGTGGTCTCGGCTGAGTTGTACGCAGGGGGTGGTGCGCAGCAGTTGGGTCAGATTCAGATTGCACGCTTTGTTAACCCAGCGGGTCTGACGCCACTCGGTGACAACCTCTACAAGGAAACCGTGGCCTCGGGTGCAGCCGTTGTATTGAACCCGAACACGGCACCGGCTGGTCAGCTACGCCAGGGCATGTTGGAAGCATCTAACGTGAATGTGGTCGAAGAAATGGTCAACATGATCGAGACCCAGCGTGCCTACGAAGTGAACTCGAAAGCAATCTCCGCAGCGGACGGCATGCTGCGCTTCTTGAATAACAACCTGTAATCGCGCTGAACTGAAGACGGCCTGAAGAGGGCCTGGAGAAAAACGATGAGATTAATGAAGCCTGCAGCGATCACGGTCGCAGTGCTCATGCTTGCAGCATGTGCCAAACCAATGACGATGGCCCACTCGCCCGAATTTGCGCCGGTACAACCGCTGCCACGCGACACGAATTACTTGGCAACAGGCGCTATTTTTGCCAGCGACAACACCGATCTATGGCAGGCCAAGCGTCGAAGCTATCGGGTCGGCGACATTATCACCGTCTTACTGAGTGAATCGACACAAGCAGCCAGAACTTTAAGCAATGAAACTAGCCGTGAGTCGAGTACCGATGCGGTACCAGCTGGATTGTCGACCGCTATTGGCAATGCCACGCCCATACTGAACGGATTCAACGCCGGTGGCGCAGTCACAACGAATAGAGGTACGGGGGTTGCTGATCAGCGTGCCTCGCTAACTGGCTCGATTGCCGTCACGGTGACTGAAGTCCAAGCGAATGGCAATTTAGTGATTCGTGGTGAGAAACAGCTGTCGCTGTCTGAAGGCGGCGAAGTGATTCAGGTGGCCGGCATTATCCGCCCCGACGATGTCAGCGCCATCAACACCGTGCAGTCGCGTCGTTTGGCGAATGGCCAGATCACCTACAAAGGCGTTGGCGATCTTGCTAACTCTACGCGCGCCGGATGGGGTATCAGCGCGCTCTATAAGTACTGGCCTTTCTAACTAGGACACCAGCATGATTCCACGTTATCTGCTGATACTCGCTTCGGCCTTGGTGGCGTTTTTTGTGACGCCACCAGCGCATGCCGATCGCGTCAAAGACCTTGCTTCATTAGCTGCGGCGCGTAGCAACCAATTGGTTGGTTTCGGCATTGTGGTTGGCTTGCAAGGTACCGGTGATGGCGCTGCTGTGCCAATCACCACGCAAACCGTCCGCGCCATCATGAACAAATTAGGTGTGGGCATGGACGGCCCGCTGACAGATTTTGAACGTGCAGCTGCAGCTGCTGGTCGTTTGGATGTGAAGAACGTCGCAGCGGTGATGGTGACTGCCGAGTTGCCTGGTATGGCCAAGCCGGGTCAGCGTATCGATGTGAATATTGGCACGCTCGGACAAGCATCAAGTCTGCGCGGCGGCATTTTGATTCTTACTAGCTTGCGCGGTATTGATGGCGAGGTTTACGCCATTGCCCAGGGCGCGGTTAATACCACCGGTATTGATGCCAGTGGCGCCGGCTCCAAAGTGGCCATCGGCGTGCCGACATCAGCACGCATTCCGAATGGCGCCACCATCGAACGCTTAGTCGACAACCCTTTTGATAAAACCGATGCGGTCATGCTCAATCTGCGCGACCCGGATTTTACGACCACCCGCGCCGTTGTCGATGCCATCAATACGACGTTTGGTGCTGGCACTGCGAATGCGATTGATGCTGTCTCTATCCGAGTGCGTGCACCGATGGACATGTCACAGCGCGTCAGCTTCGTCAGTATGGTCGAGAACCTTGATGTCACCCCGGGTGAAGCACCAGCGCGTGTGGTTGTGAACTCGCGTACCGGCACTGTTGTCATCAGCCGCAATGTCAAGGTGACACCCGCGGCTGTTTCTCACGGCACGATCTCGGTCGCGATTGCGGCAACTAACGAAGTGAGTCAGCCGAATGCGTTTTCCAATGGTCAGACACAGGCCGTACAGAACGCTAACGTTGCTGTGAACGAACCAAACAAACCCGCTTTCGTATTTCAAGCCGGTGTGGACTTGAGACAAGTGGTCGATGCGATTAACCAAGTTGGTGCATCACCTTCGGCATTGATTGCGATTCTTGAAGCATTAAAAAGCTCGGGCAGTTTGCGGGCTGAATTGGTCGTGATCTGAGGATGACACCGAATGGCTGATGCACTCGACAATCTGGGCATGGCATCCCCGCAGTCCTCACTGGACTTCGCGGGGCTTGGTGCTTTGCGCAGCAAGGCGCAGCAGCATTCCGACAAGGCCTTGCAAGAGACAGCGACGCAGTTCGAGGCCATGTTCATCCAAGAGATGCTGAAGTCGATGCGCGCCACTGTCGAAAAAAATGATCTGATGGGCTCGGATGTCGAAGATCAGTTTACCCAGATGTACGACCGCGAATTATCCGTCGCACTCGCCAAGCGCAACACCATGGGTGTGGCTGACATGATCATCAAAGCCGTGCAGCGTAATAACGCGCCGCCGCCAGACTATGTGACCAAAGCCACGCCAATGCCGATCAATACGCCGCAGCAGGGCATGGCGCTACCCGGTGCTAAAGCCGCAATCCCTTTGCAACGGCCGGACCGTTTTAACCTTGACCGTCGTCTCGCGATTCCCGCAGCAAGCCCCAAGGGAGCCGCTGAATGAGTGACTTACTCAGTATTGGTAGCTCTGGCGTCGCCGCTTACCAGCGCGCGCTGACAACGGTTTCCAACAATATTTCTAACGTTGGTACCGAGGGCTATGTTCGGCAAGAGACTGCGCTGTCTGAAAACATGCCGCGCAATCAGGGCCGGGTCTATCTGGGTACGGGTGTCAGTGTGGCCGGTATCAACCGCGCCTACGACCAGTTCCTCGAGCAGAATCTCCGCAACAGCACCAGTGAACTGAATACCCAAGGCCCGATGGTGAACTACGCCAACCGCGTGGTCGACATCATGGGCAGTGATACGGTGGGTCTGAATAATTCGCTCGACAAGTTTTTTGCAACCGCGCGTTCTTTGTCCGTTGATCCGTCTTCCATCGTGCTGCGTCAGCAGTTTCTGCGTGATGCTGATGGCCTGGCTGCAGGTTTTCGTGAGCTGTCGAATCAAATGACGACGGTTGATACCGAGACGCGTGATGCGATTAACGCGCGCGTTGCGGACATCAATACCCTGGCGGGGCAGATTGCCACCGTCAATAAACAGATGGCCAAGCATCCGCTGGCCTCGCGCCAGCCGCCTGATCTACTGGATCAGCGCGATCTGTTGCTGACCAAATTATCGAAGCTGGTGAAGATCAATGTCACCACGGCGCAAAACGGTGCAGTGGATATTAGTATTGGCACCTTGGCCAGTGCTGGCAAGATTGTGGTGGGTGATCGTGCCACGCCACTGATGGCGAGCTTTGATGAGAAAGATCTCTCGCGCGTTGCCATTATTCTCGACCCGTATGCCAAATTACCGGAGGAGGTGGTTGGCGTCAGCTCGGGCGAGCTTGGTGGCTTAATGGGTTTCCGCGAGCAAGTACTACAGCCTAGTTTCGAGGCGCTGGATAACCTTGCGGTCATGGTGACAGGCGAGTTGAATCAGATACACGGCAATGGTATCGACCTCGATGGTGAAGTTGGCAAACCACTGTTTACCATCGATAAAATCACGCGCATGGATCCGCGCGAGCGCACCACGATCCAGATCGACCGCGCCTCGGCAGGTATCCGCTTAGTGATTGATGATCCGAAGAAGATAGCCGCCGGTGGACTATTCCGCGTCATAGAAAACCCCAACAATCTATCGGGTACCGACGCGGTACTCACTTACCAAGCCTCGTATGCTGATCCTAGTCGCGTACGTTCGCTGTCGCAGATACTGAAGAACAACCCAAATCCGTCCGCTGGCATTAGCTCGCCTGCCGATCAGTTACTTGGCCAGATTCCATTGGGTGCCTCGAACTGGTCAGTGTTCATGGATAACGCTACCGACAAACAAAATATTCAGGTATTTACACGTGATGGTCGTCAGCTGCTCGGCGCGCCCGTGACCGACGATGCCGCTCGCCGTGCGCTGCTCACTACCAATAACGGCTTCATCAAAGGCACGACGTATTCCGATACTTATCTGAATAAGTCCGGTGAAACCGGCTACAAGCAGATGTCCTCGTTCTATGGACTGAAGTCACTGACCGGTACGCAATATGATCAGGCCACACAGTTCTCACTTGAGCACATGGTGGTTCCTAGCACCATCGAACGGAAAGTACTTGTCGGCGAGACTATTCCTGCCGATTTAAAACTGATTGAAGCCAATCGGCTCACCATTAATGGCCATTCATTGCC
>JBIKUP010000067.1:0-6557 GCA_044347535.1 Burkholderiaceae bacterium | reverse complement strand
ATCAGGAAAAAAACAAACCAACCAGTCTGCGCCACCATGAAGCCGGTGAGCGCATTGAAAAAAGTGCGCGGTACAGCAGCCAGGCTGGTGAAGAGTGCGAATTGGGTCGCGGTATAGCGCTGGTCGGTGGTGGTCGCGATATAGCCGGTAAATGCTGCGGTACCTAAACCGACCGCGAA
The DNA here is from genome assembly GCA_044347535.1 of Burkholderiaceae bacterium. Taxonomy (GTDB): domain Bacteria; phylum Pseudomonadota; class Gammaproteobacteria; order Burkholderiales; family Burkholderiaceae_D; genus Pernthalerella. The sequence continues at coordinate 6,378 of JBIKUP010000067.1, read as the reverse complement.
TGCCTCTAATCCAATCACCACACCTAGCAAGAGCGTATTCGGTTCTGCAGCGACAAGTGCCGGGTCGGCGATAGGGCCGGAGCCCAAGCCAACTTGCGCCAACAAGGCGAAGCCCAGAATCGCCACTGCCTGCAGTACGCCGAAAATCCACAAGCCTCGATTGACTCCGGTCTTTTCAAGCCATATCGCACCGAGAATGCCGCCTGCCAAGCTAGCCCAAAGACCCGCATTCTTGGCAACCAATCCGATCTGCGTGCGGGTGAAGCCAAGCTCCATGTAGAAGGGCGTGGCGAGCGCCGTCGCCATGGAATCACCGAGCTTGTACAAAAAGATGAACGCAAGAATGAGTAGCGCATGCGACCAACCGCTGCGCTGTACAAATTCACGAAACGGCTCAACCACGGCTTCTCGCAAGGTGCGCGGCGGTGTGCCATACATTGCCGGCTCGCTGATTAACAGCGTGGTGAGCACACCCGGCAGCATGAACAATGCCGTGATGCCGAACACCATCTGCCAGCTCATGAAGTCGGACAGAATCAATGACAGCGACCCCGGTATCAACGTGGAGAGCTTGTAGGCATTCACGAACAGTGCTGTGCCCGAGCCTTGCTCATGCTCGGTGAGTAGCTCACGTCGGTACGCATCGACCACGATGTCCTGACTGGCCGACAAGAACGCCACCACACCTGCCAGGACAACGATAGCGCTTAGTTCAATCTGCGGCGAGAAAAACCCGAAGCTCGCAATTGCAGCGAGTAGCGAGAGCTGGGTCACCAACATCCAACCGCGACGACGGCCGAGCAGTGGAATATTGAAGCGATCCATCAGCGGCGACCAGAGGAATTTCCAGGTATACGGAAAACCCACTAAGGCGAATAGACCAATTGCTTTCAGATCAACTTGTTCTGCTTTCAGCCAGGCGGCTAACAAGTTATAGAGCAAGAACAGCGGCAAGCCGGAGCTGAAACCCAGCATGACGCAGATCGCCATCTTGCGATTGGCGTAGCGACGCCATCCCGGCGGATGTGGCGAATGGGGCGTCTGCGACTCTGCGCTTGAGTCACTCATGGTGTTGGGCCATCGAACGCGCCAATCAGCATCGGCGAATTGATTGATTCGGCGTGCGCCATCATCGCTTCCGCAGGCGGAACACCGCCAGACTGCCGCGCCAATGGGGCAGGAAGCTCACTGGGTTACCTTCCTCGCTCAGTGCAACGAAATCCACTACTTCCAAACCGACTTCACGTGCTAGATCTTCAAAATCGCTAATGGTGGCGCAGCGCAAATTCGGTGTGTCATACCACTGGAAGGGCAAGCTCTCGGACACCGGCATACGCCCCATCATCAAAGACCAACGATGCGGCCAATGCGCAAAATTCGGAAACGAGACGATCGCCTCGCGACCGACACGAGCAATATCGCGCAGCACCGGCTCGACATGTTTCATCATCTGCAGCGCGGATAAGCAAAGGACGGTATCGAAGGCATCATCGGCAAACATCGCCAGACCCTCTTCAATGTTTTGCTGAATGACATGCACATCACGCTCGACACAGCGCGGAATCTTGTCGTCATCAATTTCAACGCCGTAGCCATTACATTGTTTATTGTGCTGCAGGTAGGCCAGCATCTCGCCATCGCCACAACCTAAATCAAGAACGCGCGAGTGCGGCGTCACCCAATGGGCAATCAACGCAAGATCGGCGCGCAGCCCACTGATCGATGGCATGATCATGCGGCCTCTCCCAGCACTGCCGGTAGGCGTTCACCAAGCTGCCGCCAGACCTTTTCGTAGTAGGCACGCACCACGCTCATGTAACGCGCATCATCGAGCAAGAAAGCATCGTGCCCGTGCGGGGCATCAATTTCGGCATAGGTAACGCGGCGCTGATTGTTGACTAGGGCCTGCACAATCTCTCGGCTGCGATCTGGCGCAAAGCGCCAGTCGGTGGTGAATGACACCACAAGAAATTCAGCTTGGGTGTTGGCCAATGCCGCGTCAAGTTCACCGTCGTGCGTGCGCGCCGGATCAAAGTAATCGAGCGCTTTGGTAATCAATAAATAGGTGTTCGCATCAAAGTACTCAGAAAACTTGTCGCCCTGGTAGCGCAGATACGATTCGATCTCGAAATCAACGCCATACCCAAACTGATAATCCGCATTGCGTAAATCTCGGCCGAATTTTTCAGCCATGTCGTCATCCGACAAGTAGGTGATATGACCAATCATGCGCGCAACGCGCAACCCACGCTTGGGCACAACACCGTGCGCGTAAAAATCACCGTCGTGATAATCAGGGTCAGTCAAAATCGCCTGCCGCGCAACGTCATTGAACGCGATGTTTTGTGCGGATAGCTTGGGCGTGGAAGCGATCACCAGACTGTGTGCAATACGGTTTGGGTAGAGCATGCTCCACGCCAGCGCTTGCATGCCACCCAATGAACCACCCATGACCGCCGCAAATTTCTGAATGCCGAGACGATCTGCCAGCCGCGCCTGCGCGTGTACCCAATCCTCCACGGTCACTACAGGAAAACTCGCGCCGTAGGGTTTGCCGGTTGCGGGATTGTTGTGCATCGGGCCAGTCGACCCAAAGCAGGAGCCGAGATTATTGACGCCGATAACGAAGAAACGATCCGTATCCAGCGGCTTGCCGGGCCCCACCATGTTGTTCCACCAGCCCTCGCTCTTGGGCTTGCCCTCGTAGCTACCGGCGACATGGTGCGAGGCATTCAAGGCGTGACAGACCAGTACTGCATTCGAGCGGTCTGCATTCAACGTGCCATAGGTTTCGTACACCAAGGTGTAATCCGCCAGCGCAGCGCCACTTTGCAGCGGTAGCGGCTCGCTAAAATGCATGGATTGTGGTGTGACAGTACCTATGGATTTCATCTTGAACGGTCAATAAAAAAGCCCGAGAGCACTGGCTATCGGGCTGGACTCGTATCGACTCGAGCTCGCTTTAGCCGTATTTGTCCGGGAAGTTCCCGCGCGCCCGCAAGCTAAGGTCAAATCGGCGCTTTGCGTGAAGGATAGCGAAAGCGGGAGTACCCGTCAACGCTCACCAACTTCTCACTTAAATCCTGCTTAGCTTCTCCATCGCATCGGCAATCGCCGCTGGCTCATAGACTTTCAGCACCTTTTTTGCAGCGGGCTCTAGCTGGCTGAGATCGCTATTGAGTATTTCATGCTTTACCGACAGCAGCTGGGCCGGATGCATCGAGAACTCACGCAAACCCATGCCCAGCAACAGTCGGGTCAATTTGGTATCTCCAGCAATTTCGCCACAAACCGCTACTGGTATGCCGGCTTTAGCACCCGCCGAGATGGTCATGAACAACAATTGCAATACGGCCGGATGCAGCGGGTTGTAGAGATGCGCGACCTCGTGATCCACTCGATCAATGGCAAGCGTGTACTGAATCAGATCATTGGTGCCTATCGACAAAAAATCGAGTCGCTTGATGAACAAGGGCAGCGTCAACGCCGCTGCAGGAATCTCGATCATCGCGCCGATCTTGATCTCTTGATCAAATTTTTTCTTAGCGTCGCGCAGCTGCTGCTTGGCTTGCTCGATCATACTCAGGGTCTGATCAATCTCGAAGGCATGCGCCAGCATCGGAATCAACAAATTGATGGGACCATACGCTGATGCGCGCAAGATCGCCCGCAACTGTGTGAGGAACAGCTGCGGCTCGGACAGGCAGTAACGAATCGCGCGCAAACCAAGCGCGGGATTAAGTGCGGTTTCTTCATCCTTGTCGAGCGGCTTGTCCGCGCCGACATCAAGCGTACGAATCGTTACCGGCCGCCCCTTCATCGCGATCACTGCCTTACGGTAAGACTCGAATTGCTCATCCTCGGACGGTGTGCGCGAGGCCTGACCGCTATGCCCCATGAATAAAAATTCGGAACGAAACAGCCCAATACCGACGGCACCCGATTCCAGGGCACCGGCGCAATCTTCGGGCAACTCGATATTGGCGAGCAGATGGATAAACGTACCGTCGCGCGTGATCGCCGGCGTTTTTTTCAGCTTGCCGAGCTTCTTGCGCTCACGCAGCAGCTGTGCCTGCAGCTCACGGTATTGCTCCAGCACGATGGGCGCTGGGTCGACGATCACCGTGCCCGCATCACCATCAATGATGACCCAGTCCTCGTCGTCGATCAGCTGTGAGGCATTCGACATGCCAACGGCCGCCGGTATGTCGAGGCTGCGCGCCACGATAGCGGTATGCGAATTCTGGCCGCCAAGGTCGGTCACAAAACCGACAAACGCGCGATCACGAAACTGCAGCATGTCGGCCGGCGAGATGTCGTGTGCAACGACTATCATCTGCGGCACATACTGATCTTCAGAGACCACAGGCACGGTAGGAAACGACTGCTCCGATCCGATCAAGATTTTAAGTACGCGCTCACCAACCTGACGAATATCGTTTTTGCGCTCGCGCAGGTAAGGATCTTCGATCTCGTCGAACTGCGCTGACAAGGCATCGATTTGCGACAGCAGCGCCCACTCGGCGTTGTAATGCCGGCTGCGAATCATGCGCAGCGGTTCTTCAGAAATAATAGGGTCCGACAAGATCAGTGCATGCACATCGATGAACGCGGCCAGCTCGGTTGGCGCATCCGGCGGCAAATCGCGACGCAAGATACGTAGCTCTTCATTGACGCGCTCGATCGCGCTACTCAGGCGATCAACTTCTGCTTCGAGGCGCTCCTCGGGTACGAGGTAGTGCTTGACATCACGCGCTGCCGGCCGCAACAAATGCGCCCGGCCAATCGCGATACCTCGCGAGACCGGGATGCCGTGCAGCGTGAATGATGCCATCGCGTGCCTATTCGCTCTCGCCGAAACGTGCTTCGATCAGTTGCACGAGCGCATCCATGCACTCCTGCTCGTCAGGCCCTTCGGTCTCGATCGTGACATTACTGCCCTTGCCAGCGGCCAGCATCATCACGCCCATAATCGACTTGGCATTCACACGGCGCTGGTTGCGGGACATCCATACCTCGCTCTGATACTTCGCTGCTAGCTGGGTCAGCTTGGCCGACGCGCGCGCGTGCAATCCGAGTTTGTTAATAATTTCGATGTCTCTACTGATCATGAGTGCCGTGTTTGAATAATTTAAGTTGGTGACAGTTTCACTCGGCCATCGACGCGACAAGCGCCATTTTGACCGCCTGCCAGCGCCATCTCGAGGACAACGTCCAGCGTATCGTGGCGGTAAGTGATGGCACGCAGCAACATCGGCAGGCTAATGCCGGCAATCACTTCCACTTCGCCCGGTACGGGTAACTGCAACGTACAATTAGCTGGCGTGCCACCGACCACATCGGTAATTACTAGTACGCCACTACCATCATTAATACGGGCAATCGCTGCATGTGCCAAGGCGCGAACTTCATCGGGGTTTTGATCCGCCAGAACATCGATGGCTTCAATCTGCGCTGGAGTTGCGCGAAATACGTGACTAGCAGCAGCAATAAACGCCTGCCCAAGCGGCGCGTGAGTCAGTAGCAGAATGCCGACCATCTGTTATTACCCGTGAGATGTCTTTATCGTGATTCTTAAAATTCACCGCGCTCGAGCGCATGGATAAACATTGCAGCAACATCACAACCGGTTTGCTGCATGATTTCCTGAAAGCAGGTCGGGCTAGTAACGTTGATCTCGGTGAGATGCGCGCCGATGACGTCTAATCCTACCAGCATCAAGCCGCGCGCCTGCAATATGGGTGCCAAGGTCTCGCCGATCTCGCGCTCACGCTCGGACAATGGCATCGCAATACCGGCACCACCGGCAGCGAGATTGCCTCTAACCTCACCCGCCTGCGGCACACGCGCCAAACAAAACGGCACGACCTTGCCCGCAATTAGCAAGACGCGCTTGTCACCGTTGACGATCTCCGGGATGTAGCGCTGCGCCATGATGGTACGACGACCATTGTCCGTCAGGGTCTCGAGGATGGCGCCGAGGTTCATCGCATCATCGCGCACGCGGAATATGCCCATTCCGCCCATGCCATCGAGTGGCTTGAGAATAATGTCACGATGCTCAACATGAAAAGCGCGCAAATACGCGGCATCGCTGCTGACCAGTGTGGGCGCAGTGAACTGCGTGAACCCGGTGATGGCGAGCTTCTCGTTGTGATTGCGAATCGCCGCCGGGCGGTTCACCACACGCGCGCCCTGTGTCTCGGCCAGCTCCAACAAATGGGTGGCGTAGACATACTCCATGTCGAAGGGCGGATCAGTGCGCTCAAGCACCACATCAAATTCATCAAGCGATTGCTGCGCAGTTTCTTCGACGCGATACCACGCGCCGACATCACCCGTGAGCGCAATCCGGGACGTCTTGGCGAATACGCAGCC
>JBIKUP010000066.1:0-6586 GCA_044347535.1 Burkholderiaceae bacterium | reverse complement strand
AAGTTTGGTGGACACCGTCACATCCGTTTGCGTCCAGCTTGACCAAGCAATCAGCGAAAGATTTGGCAGCGGCGTACGAGTCCTCGACTAACAAGCAGTGGACACAGCCGATTGGTTTTGCGCACGCCTTGTTCGAGGTAGCTGCCGATGCGCTGAAGCGTGCCAAATCAACCAAGCCGGATGATGTGATTGGGGCGGTCGCAGCGACTCAATTGAAGACGGTGGTGGGTGATGTGAAGTGGGGCGGTCCGGGCCCATTCAAGAATGTCAGCAAAACACCGCTGGTGCTCGGCCAATGGAACAAGGGCGGCAAGTACAAGTATGAGCTGACCGTGGTAAATAATCAGGCTGCTCCGGCGATTCCGTCTGGCGGCAAAATGCGCCTGATGAACCCCTAAGCGCGATGGCATTACTCGCTCTCAATAATGTCAGCAAGTCATATGGCGCGCTGAAAGTCACCGATGCGGTTTCGCTTTCGGTGAGCGAGGGCGAGGTACTCGGTATTCTCGGCCCTAATGGGGCCGGGAAGACCACCCTTTTCAACCTGATCTCTGGTGACGTGAAAACCGACGCTGGCGAGGTTGAGTATCAAGGGCAACGTATCAATACGCTGGCACCTTTCGAGCGCTGCCGTTTGGGCATTGGTCGTTCATACCAAGTGCCCCAGCCATTCGGGCACATGAGCGTATTCGAAAATCTGGTTACTGCCGCATGTTTCGGTGCGCAAGTCAGTGAGCGCGAGGCCTGGGATATTGCCTGGGATGTGCTGCAGCAAACCGAGCTGACACGCTATGCCAATCATGCTGCAGGTGGATTAACTCTCTTGAATCGCAAGCGGCTAGAGCTGGCACGCGCGCTAGCGACGCGGCCACGACTGCTGCTGCTGGATGAAATTGCTGGCGGCTTGACTGAGCACGAAGCGCAGGCCTTGGTAGAAGAGCTGCGTCGCATCAAGCAAACAGGGGTCACCATGATCTGGATTGAGCATGTAGTACATGCCTTGCTGTCGCTGGCAGATCGGCTGCATGTGATTAACTTCGGCAAAACACTCTGTACTGGTGAGCCACAGCAGGTGATGCAAGACCCTGAAGTACGTCGTGTGTATATGGGGCTGGAGAGTTAGATGCTGCTGCAGGCAAGATCAGTCACAGCGTCTTATGGTGATGCACAAGCCTTGTTTGGTATTGATCTGGATATGGATACCGGTGAGGTGGTCGCACTGATCGGTGCCAATGGCGCAGGCAAATCTACTTTCTTAAAAACTATCACCGGCATGCTAGCACCGAGTACGGGTGAGATTCGGTTGGATGGCGAGCGTATTGATCGCGTAGAGGCAGCCGATATCGTCGCGCGTGGTATTGCCATGGTGCCGGAGGGACGCCGCCTGTTTCCTTCCTTATCCGTCGAAGAGAACCTGCAGATGGGTGCACTATCGCGCCGCAGCGGTACTTGGAATCTCGAGCGTGTGTATGCCTTGTTTCCGATTCTGAAAGAAAAGCGAACACATCCTTCTACGTCATTGTCGGGCGGGCAGCAGCAAATGGTAGCGATTGGTCGTGCGTTGATGAGCAATCCGCGCATTTTGTTGTGTGATGAGATATCGCTTGGCTTGGCGCCAGTCGTGATTCGTGAGATTTATGCCGCCTTGCCATCACTGCAGCAGGACGGTATGACGTTGCTGATTGTGGAGCAGGATGTACAACTAGCGATGCAGGTGTCATCGCGGGTGGTATGTCTGCAGGAGGGGCGTGTGTCATTAGTCGGCAAGTCTGGCGATCTGACGCGCGAGCAGATCAGCCAAGCTTACTTCGGACTCTAGCGATGACGGATATTCTGCTTCAGGGTTTGCTGCTCGGTGGTTTGTATGCGCTCTTCGCGCTAGGGCAGTCGCTGATGTTTGGTGTGATGCGACTCACCAACACTGCACAAGGTGACTTCATCATCCTCGGTGGCTTTTTCTCCATCAGTCTGGTTGGTGCGACCGGGCTGGCACCGGGTTGGGCCTTGTTACTCATTGCGCCGGCGGCCTTTATGTTTGGCTACGTATTGCAGCGCTTTGTGTTGAATGGCACGCTTGGTAAAGATCCGTTGCCATCGCTGGTAGTCACATTCGGTCTGGCGATAATCATCCAGAACTTGTTATTGGAACTGTACTCGGCCGATCCGCGCTCACTTGATGCAGGCGCGATTGCACTCGATAGTCTGTCTATCGGTATCGCTACGGTCGGCACCTTGCCCCTACTGACACTCGGCGTATCAGTTCTCGCGACGCTGGCGTTGCAGGCATTATTTTCATTCACTTCCTTGGGCCGCTCGTTTCGCGCGGTATCGGATGATCGTGAAGCCGCACAGTTGATGGGTATTCGTCCATCGTTTGTGTATGCGCAGGCAACTGGCATTGCGTTTGTATTGATTGCACTGGCGGGTACCCTGCAGGCGATGCGAACGACGGTATCGCCAAGTGATGGACCGTTACTCCTTCTGTTCGCCTTCGAGGCCGTGATCATCGGTGGAATGGGGTCGTTCTGGGGCACTTTGCTTGGTGCTTTGTTGCTAGGTATTTCACAGCAAATTGGCTTCCGGTTTGATCCGGGCTGGGGGATCTGGTTTGGCCATCTGACTTTCTTGTTGGTGCTGCTGATCAGACCGCAGGGCTTATTTCCGAAGACTAGGTGATTCATGAAGAAGACAATGAATCCCGGCCTTCGCCGGGACGACGAAAATGGCAGGCCTCTGTTCGATGTCATCCGAGGTAATCGTTTCTCAGTACTGTTACCATTGTTCACCGCCGCAATCATGCTGTATGCCGTCTCGATCCCATGGTGGGGAGAATCGAGTTGGATGCGTGAAGTCGTCGAGATCAGCTGTTACTTTGTATTCGCGATGATGTGGAATCTGCTCGCGGGCTATGGCGGCATGGTTAGTATCGGGCAGCAAGCCTTTCTGGGCTTCGGCGGCTACATCATGCTGATTCTCGGAAATGAGGCAGGTATGAATCCCTTTGTGGCGATACCGATCGCAGCATTGGCGACGGTTGTCATCGCGTATCCGGTATCTTTCATCGCGTTTCGCTTGCAGGGTGGCTATTTTGCGATCGGTACCTGGGTGATCGCGGAAGTATTTCGCCTCTCGTTTGCGAATCTGCACTGGGTCGGTGGCGGCTCTGGCACCTCGCTGATCGCATTACGCGATATCGAGCGATCGGTGCGCGAATCAACGACCTATTTCATCGCGCTGACATGCGTTCTGGTCGTGACCTTTGGGGTCTACGCATTTTTGCGTTCCAAACGAGGACTGGCGTTGCTGGCGATCCGTGACAACGAGGTGGCGGCATCCTCGCAAGGTATCGATGTTGGCCGCATGAAGCTGGCGGTCTATTTGATTGCCGCCGGTGGCGCAGGGCTGGCGGGCGCGCTTTACTTTGTCAGTAATTTACGTATTTCGCCTGATGCAGCTTTCTCAGTCAACTGGACTGCATTCGCGATCTTTATGGTGGTGATCGGAGGTATCGGCCGTATTGAAGGCCCCATCATCGGCGCGTTACTTTTTTGGTTCTTGAATAAATTTTTCAGCGACTACGGCAGTTGGTATCTGGTGGGCCTTGGCCTGATCGCTATCGTAGTTACGATTTTTTTTCGGGATGGCATCTGGGGCGCACTGCAGCGGCGTTTTGGTTGGTCGCTATTTCCCACCCACCGCTTCTTAAAAGAGAGGATCTGAGATGCGTAACCTGACCGAGCATAATTTGACCGATGCGGTACTGGCGCGCCTGAGCGAGTGTGATGACCCACGCCTGAAACAGGTCATGACCTCTCTGATCAAGCATCTGCATGACTTTGTACGCGAGATTGAGCCAACGCCACAGGAATGGATGGCCGGCATACAGTTCCTCACGGCGACCGGACAGATGTGTGACGATGTGCGGCAGGAATTCATTTTGCTGTCAGACACGCTGGGCGTATCAATGCTGATGGATGCCATTAATAATCGCAAGCCAGCGGGTGCGACTGAGTCGAGTGTGCTTGGACCGTTTTATGTCGAGGGTGCGCCTGAACACCATACGGGTGTCGATTTGGCGCCGGGGGAGGGCCCGGGGGTCATGGTCAGCGGCAAGGTCAGCGATCTGCAGGGCAAGCCTTTGGCGGGCGCTGTACTCGATATCTGGCAGACTGCACCGAACGGTCTTTACCATGTGCAGGACAGCAGCGCAGATAAGTATCACCTATGTGGAAAGGTACACACCGAAGCGGACGGCAGCTATCGGTTCCGTACGCTCAAACCAGTGTCCTACTCGGTACCGAGTGATGGCCCAGTGGGTCAACTGTTGGATCGACTCGGTCGTCATCCGTTCCGACCTGCGCATATTCACTTCATCGTCTCTGCACCCGGCTTCAAGCCAGTAGTCACGCAGGTTTATACCGAAGGTGATGAATATCTCGAGAGTGACGCGGTATTTGGCGTCAAGAACTCACTGGTGGTGGCGTATCAGCCTGACGGTGAGGAGTGGAAAGTCAGCTATGACTTCGTGCTTGAGCCCGCTGCCTGAGGAGATCGCTTATGTACTACCTGGTACTGGCTACTGACGCCCCGGATACAGCAAGTAAACGTGAAGAGATTGGTCCGATACACCATGCGTATTTGCGCCATCCGGGCAATCATCGGGTCAAGGTGCATCTTGGTGGTCCTACGCTTACCATGCAGCATGAACAGACTAACGGTACCTTGCTGATTGTCGAGGCCGATGAGATGAGTGCCGTGTCCGAATTCATAGCCGATGATCCTTATGCGCAGGCAGGCGTGTTTCAGTCAGTTGAGATTCGTCCCTGGGCATGGACGCTGGGTCAACCAGCGCCGGTCGCGGAGACCGCGCATTGAACTGGCAAGATCATCCTGATCGTCCGGCCGATGGCACACCGCTTTGCCGGATTGATGAAATTCCCGATCAAAACGGCCGCGAGGTTTGCTTCGGGGCTGGCAAAGAGAATTTCAAAGTTTTGCTACTTCGGCAGGGGCAGCAGGTCTGGACCTATGTAAACTTTTGTCCGCATTTCTCTTTGCCGCTGAATTACGAGCCACAAACTTTTGTGACTTTGGATGGCTTGATTATGTGCGCGCACCATACAGCTTTTTTCAATTTTTATGATGGGCGCTGCGTTGATGGCCCATGTATTGGTGATGGCTTGGTGGCCTTGCCTTCTTTTATACAAGATGAAGTCGTATATTTTGGCTCAGGCAGCCCGGCGGCGGCGCAATGATAAAGTGCCGGATCTTGTGCTGAGGGAAGTCATTAAGTCTGGCAGGAGCATGCATTGATTGATAAAACCGTACCGGATCTGCACGCAGCGGTGGCCGGCATTCATGATGGCGCGACCGTAATGATCGGTGGCTTCGGCAATGCCGGTATGCCCAAGGCGCTGATTGACGCGTTGATTGCCCAGGGCGCGACTGATCTCACGATTGTGAACAACAACGCCGGGAATGGCGATACCGGCTTGGCGGCTTTATTGGCGGCCGGGCGGGTGAAGAAAATTATCTGCTCGTTTCCGCGGCAATCTGACTCGCATGTGTTCGATGGTCTCTACCGTGATGGCAAGATTGAACTCGAGCTGACGCCGCAGGGTAATCTGGCCGAACGCATACGCGCTGCCGGCGCAGGGATAGGTGGGTTTTTCACGCCAACTGGTTACGGAACCCTACTGGCCGAGGGCAAAGAGACACGCTTGATCAACGGGCGGCAGTATGTACTTGAGTCGCCGATTCATGCTGACTTCGCGTTAATCAAAGCGCTGAAGGGCGATCGCTGGGGCAATCTGGTTTACCGCAAGGCTGCACGTAACTTCGGCCCGATTATGGCCAGTGCGGCGCGCTGTACGATTGCGCAAGTCGACGAGATTGTGCCGCTTGGCGCGCTTGATCCAGAGGTCATCATCACGCCGGGTATCTTTGTGCAGCGAGTAGTGCAAGTCGGAGGTGTGCAATGAAGCGCTTCACACGCGATGAGATTGCGCAGCGTGTTGCGCGCGATATTCCTGAGGGTGCCTATGTGAATCTAGGCATTGGTTTGCCGACCATGGTGGGTAATCATCTTGATCGCAGTAAAGAGATTTTTCTTCACAGTGAAAATGGCTTGCTCGGGATGGGGCCAGCACCCGCCCCCGGCCATGAAGATGAAGACCTGATCAATGCCGGTAAGCAGCCAGTCACGCTACTGACGGGTGGCGCTTATTTTCATCATGCAGATTCATTTGCGATGATGCGTGGCGGGCATCTCGATATCTGCGTGCTGGGCGCGTTTCAAGTGTCCGAGCGCGGCGATCTGGCGAATTGGCATACCGGTGCGCCAGATGCGATCCCCGCCGTCGGTGGGGCTATGGATTTGGCGATTGGAGCCAAAAAAGTTTTCGTGATGATGGAGCACCAGACCAAAAGCGGTGAGAGCAAAATCGTGTCGGCGTGTACCTATCCGTTGACCGGTGTGGCTTGTGTATCGCGCATCTATACAGATTTGGCGACGATTGATATCACGCCAGAGGGCTTGCTCGTCATTGATATGATTGAGGGCTTGACGTTAGACGCCTTGCAGCAA
>JBIKUP010000065.1:0-6674 GCA_044347535.1 Burkholderiaceae bacterium | reverse complement strand
ACGTGCATTAAACGAGGTGCGCTGTGAAGCGATCACACGCCGCACCCAAGAACTTTTCCCGCATGCCTGCGATTATGAAAACCCGGTGTACTGGAGCGGACTGCGTCCAATGACGCCCTCGAACGTTCCCTATATTGGTCGCAGCCGCTATAACAACTTGTTCCTGAATACGGGCCATGGCACGCTGGGCTGGACCATGGGCTGCGGCTCTGGCCGGGCGATTGCCGATCTCGTGGCCGGGCGCCGCCCGGACCTTGATTTCAGGTTTACCGGCGAGGTAAGCGGTAACGCCGCGCCTGCACTGATCTCGCTGCCGGCGCGCGGCTAAACTGCACAATATGCTAGCTTACTGAATTGATTATCAGCGCCAAGCACGTTGTCAGCGAGTCATAACTTGGTTTACCTTGCGCATTGATGCAAAAAATAAAATTCAGTTCGTACTCACGGAGGCTATCCATGCAATTCAGATTTCCTTGTCTTACTCTGCTCGCGATGTGTCTCGCGACAAGTTCCGTATCTGCCCAAGAGCAGGTGGTCAAGATTGGGCATGTCGGACCACTGTCAGGCCCAATCGCGCATCTTGGCAAAGACAATGAGAACGGCGCACGGATGGCAATTGACGTCCTGAATGCAAAAGGCATGACGCTAAGCGGGAAGAAAGTGAAGTTTCAGCTTGTCGCTGAAGACGATGGCGCGAACCCGCAGCAGGCGACATCCGTAGCGCAGAAACTCACGGATGCAAAAGTGAATGGCGTGATCGGTCATCTCAATTCAGGCACCACGATTCCGGCATCGAAGATCTATCACGACCATGGCATCCCTCAGATATCACCATCGGCGACCAATCCCAAGTACACCCAACAGGGCTATAAAGGCGCTTTCCGTGTGGTTGCCAATGATGGCCAACTTGGTGGTGCATTGGGGCGCTATGCCGCCAATACGCTGAAATCGAAAAATGTCGCGATCATCGATGACCGAACTGCCTACGGTCAGGGCGTTGCCGATGAGTTCGCCAAGGCGGCGAAGGCGGCAGGTATCAATATCGTCGGCCGCCAGTACACCAACGATAAAGCGACCGACTTCAATGCCATTCTTACCGCCATCAAGGGTAAGCAACCTGATCTGGTCTTCTTCGGCGGTATGGATGCGGTCGGTGGCCCCATGCTGCGACAGATGAAGCAACTCGGCATCAATGCTAAATTCATGGGTGGTGACGGTATCTGTACCGAGCAGTTACCCTCATTGGCAGCAGGCGCAATGGGCGATGGCCAAGTGGTCTGCGCTGAGGCTGGTGGTGTGGAAGACAGCGGAAAGAAAGCGATGGAGTCCTTCCGTGCCGACTACAAGAAAAAATTTGGCACCGAGGTGAAACTGTATGCGCCGTATGTCTACGATGCGGTGATGGTGATGGCCGACGCAATGCAACGAGCTAATTCTGCCGAGCCCGCCAAGTATCTACCTGAACTCGCCAAGACCAGCTACCAGGGCGTCACCGGGAAAATCGAATTCGATGCACGTGGCGATATGAAACAAGGCACGCTGACCCTCTACACCTACGAAGCCAGCAAGCGTTCACAAATCGCCGTCGTACGTTGAGAGGTCGTCAATCGCCTCAGCCGCGTTGAGCGAAACACTCGAAAGCCACAAATAAAAAGCGCTCCCATCGGGAGCGCTTTTGCATGGAGATCTGGCGCGATTACTTGAGCGACAGAATCCACTGTGCCAGTTTCTTCGCTTCAGCATCGCTCACCTGAGGGTTGGCTGGCATCGGAATCTGACCCCAAACGCCGCCACCACCTTTTTGAATCTTGGTAGCAAGCTTGGCTTCCGCTGACTTGTCGCCCTTGTACTTGGCTGCGACTTCCTTGTAACCTGGGCCGACCACTTTATTGTCAATTGCGTGGCAGGCTAGGCAGTTTTTTTCTTTTGCAAGTTGCTCGCTGGCGAGCGCCGCATTCGAAGCCAAAGCTGCGATTGCAGCTACAGCGACCAAGATACGTTTCATGTGTGTCTCTCCGTTGAAAATTAAAGCGAGGGAATTGTAGCGCGTTTTCTGAGCCAGTTCACCCTTCAGGGCCCCGCTAAGCTGACTCTCCGGATGCCCAACCGCGGCAACTATCCGTATTTGAAACTTAGCACCGCGAATCAGGCCCACAACAGGTGCTTACACTCGCTCACACTTGTTGTGCACCTGACTCACGAATCGCTTAATCAGTCACCGCACCACGACTCGCGCTCGATGCCAATTTGGCAAATTTTGCAAGTACGCCGCGGGTGTACTTTGGCGCAGGCGGCGTCCAGGCTTTGCGACGACGCTCAAGCTCGTCATCCGGCACGTTGAGCTGTATCAGCAACTGGTGCGCATCGATGGTGATGGAATCACCTTCATGCACCAGCGCAATCGTCCCGCCAACCACCGCCTCTGGCGACACGTGTCCGACCACCATGCCCCAAGTACCACCAGAAAACCGGCCGTCAGTGATCAAGCCCACTGACTCACCCAGCCCTTTGCCGATCAAGGCAGACGTAGGCGACAGCATCTCTGGCATACCCGGCGCACCTTTCGGTCCCAGATAGCGCAATACCAGCACGTCACCCGCGTTGATCTTGTCGGCAAGGATGGCAGCCATCGCCGATGGCTCGTCATCAAACACCCGCGCCGGCCCGGTAATGACCGGGTTCTTCAAACCGGTGATCTTGGCAACACAGCCCTCGGTGGAGAGATTGCCCTTCAAGATCGCCAGGTGACCCTGCGCATAAATTGCTTTCTCGATCGGCATGATGACGTCCTGATCGGCACGGGGCTGGGCCGGAACATGGGCCAGTTCTTCCGCCATCGTCTTGCCGGTGATGGTCATGCAGTCACCGTTCAGTAGGCCGGCATTCAGCAGTATCTTCATCACTTGCGGAATGCCTCCTGCGTCGTGCAGGTCGGTCGCTAAATACTTGCCCGACGGCTTCATGTTGCAGATGACCGGTACCTTCTTGCGCATACGCTCATAGTCGTCGATAGTCCACTCGACATTCGCCGAATGCGCAATGGCGAGGAAATGCAGCACCGCGTTGGTCGAACCACCGGTGGCCATAATGACCGCAACCGCGTTCTCGATCGACTTGCGGGTGATGATGTCGCGCGGCTTGAGATTGTTCTTCACCGCCTGAACCAGCACGCGCGCCGACTCCTCGGCCGAGCGCACTTTTTCTTCATCCGGGTTCGCCATCGTTGACGAGTACAGCAAGGACATACCGAGCGCCTCGAATGACGAGGACATGGTATTGGCCGTGTACATACCGCCGCAGGAGCCGGTCGACGGGCAGGCATTTTGCTCGATACCGTCAAAGTCCTCCTGCGACATCTTACCCGCGGTGAACTGCCCCACCGCCTCGAAGGCCGACACGATATTCAAGTCCTGGCCCTTCCATCTACCCGGCCGGATGGTGCCACCGTACACATAGATGCCCGGCACATTGATACGCGCCAAAGCGATCATGCCACCGGGCATGTTCTTGTCGCAGCCGCCAATCACGACACAACCATCCATCCACTGACCTTGGACACAGGTTTCGATACTGTCGGCGATCACCTCGCGCGAGATCAGCGAGTACTTCATGCCCTCGGTACCCATCGACATGCCATCGGAGATCGTCGGCGTGCCAAATACCTGCGGGTTACCGCCCGCTGCTTTAGTGGCCGCGATCGCTGCATCAGCCAGTTTCTGCAGACCCGAATTACAAGGGGTGATGGTTGAGTGCCCGTTGGCGATACCAATCATCGGATTATTGAAGTCTTGCTTGGTGTAACCCATGGCGTAATACATCGCACGGTTCGGGCTACGCTCAACCCCTTCGGTAATATGCTTCGAGCGTTCGTTGGCGTCCATCAGATCTCCGTTTTGCTATCAAATCGTTTCAGAGTTGCCGCGCAAATGGCAGCGAGCAAATGAATATAATACCTTGCCTTACCGGAATACTGATTCCCAACCTAAGGGCCTACATTCATTTGGTATCTCCGGAAAGTGCATGCAAAAATCTGACGCCCGGCTACTGTGGCAATCGGTCGTAGGGTCGGATACGATGGCTTGCAGGCATGACGCGGCGTAAAGGGCCTACTGCAATATCACCCCTGCTAATTGTCTAATGCGAGAGAATTTCTGAATGCTGATTCACCCAATGCCCGACCCGATTGCGCTGGCGATTGGCCCACTCGCTATTCGCTGGTACGGTTTGATGTATCTCGCTGCCTTTGTGCAGTTCCTGCTCCTCGGACGTTTGCGAATACGTCAGCCGCATATCGCTCGCGACGGATGGACCACCGCTGATATTGATGATCTGCTGTTTTACGGCGTGCTCGGTGTCGTGATTGGCGGACGCCTTGGCGAGGTCTTGTTCTATCACCCCGGCTATTACCTTGCCAATCCAGATGAAATCATCGCGATCTGGAAGGGTGGCATGTCCTTTCATGGCGGCTTTCTGGGTGTGCTGCTTGCCATGTGGCTTTGGGCGCGTTTGCACGGCCGTCGCTGGATGGACGTGATGGATTTTATTGCGCCGCTAGTCCCGCTCGGTTATGCCTTCGGCCGCATGGGAAATTTCATCAATGCCGAACTACCTGGTCGGATTGCCGACGCTGATCTGCCCTGGGCCATGATCTGGCCCAATGTAGACGCGCTACCACGACATCCCTCACCCATCTATCAGGCACTAGTGGATGGGGTACTGCTGTTTATTCTGCTGTGGGTGTTTGCACGCAAGGCGCGCCCCTACCTTGCGGTGAGCGGTGTCTTCGCTGCCGGCTATGGGTTCGCGCGATTTTTTACCGAGTTCTTCCGCATGCCCGACTACGAAGTAGAGTTCGGATCCTGGACGATCTCCGCAGGACAGATGCTGTCGCTGCCGATGATCGTACTTGGTGTCGTGCTCCTTCTCGTTGCCTACCGACGTCAATCGCCTGAGCCCGACACGGCAGCACACACTGAATCGTGAACGCCAACCTTTACGCTTTATTCCGAGCGCGCTTCCCCAGTGATCTGGATGACTGCTGGTTAGAAACCAGCGACGGGCTTTATTACAGCTGGCGCGATTTGGAGCGCGGCAGCGCAAAAATCGCCAATCTATTCGCCAGCCTGAATTTGCCAGCGGGTGCACGAATCGCGGCGCAGGTCGAGAAATCACCCGAGGCACTCATGCTGTATCTCGCCACGGTGCGCGCTGGGTTTGTATATCTGCCCTTGAATACTGCCTATCGTGCCGCCGAAATGGCTTACTTCATCGAGAATGCTTCGCCTTCGGTAGTGGTGTGTTCTCCGAAAAATTTTGGCTGGATCGCACAGACCGCATTTGCGCGCGGGACTTCGCATATCTTCACACTCGATGAGCCCGCACAGGGTCGTAACAGCGGTAGCCTGCTATCGCGTGCAGTGCATTTTGGCGATCGCTTCGAGACAGTACATCGTGATGGCGACGACCTTGCTGCCATCTTGTACACCTCAGGCACAACCGGTCGAAGCAAGGGCGCCATGCTCACGCACGGTAATCTCGCTTCAAATATCGCGGTATTACATGATGTGTGGCAGTGGCAGAAGGGCGATGTGCTGCTACATGCGCTGCCGCTATTTCATATTCATGGTCTATTCGTGGCAGCGCATGGCGCGCTATACAACGGCAGCAAGATGATTTTCTTGTCGAAGTTCGACAGCGCCGAAGTGATTCAACATCTCCCGCGCTCTACGATCTTCATGGGCGTACCCACTTACTACGTGCGCCTACTCGCAGACCCAGACTTCAGGCGTGAGTCATGTGAGGGTGTTCGTCTGTTCGTATCAGGTTCCGCACCATTGCTTACCGATACTTTCTCGCAATTTGCAAAGCGTAGTGGCCACCAGATTCTGGAGCGCTACGGCATGAGCGAAACCGCCATGCTGACGTCGAATCCGTATATCGATGAACGCAAACTGGGCACTGTCGGACCAGCACTACCCGGTGTGTCGGTACGGGTGGTGAACACCGAAGGCGTGTCTTGTGCCAACGGCGAAGTCGGTGAGATTCAGGTCAAAGGGCCTAATGTCTTCAAGGGCTACTGGCAAATGCCAGAAAAAACTGCGGAAGAATTTACCGATGATGACTACTTCAAAACCGGTGATGTCGGCTTCTTTGATGATGATCTTTATCTCAGCATTGTCGGCCGCAGCAAAGACTTGATTATTACCGGTGGCTATAACGTCTACCCGAAAGAAATCGAAGCCATCATTGATGAACTACCGGGTGTGCTTGAATCAGCAGTCATCGGCGTGCCTCATCCCGATTTTGGTGAAGCGGTGGTTGCGGTCGTCGTGCCACGCGCTGAAGCCACTCTATCCGAACACACCATCATACAAACGCTGAAAAACGCGATTGCGAATTTCAAGGTACCGAAACACGTGCATGTGGCGAAAGAACTACCGCGAAACAGCATGGGTAAGGTGCAGAAAAATCTTCTTCGAGAACAGTTCAGCGTCTAAGCTGATCGCCCACAGCGCCAGTGACTGGTTTTCACAAGGCTAGCGACTTTTTGCCAGAGGCGCCAAGTGCTGCAGGATGAAGCGCCACTCTGCCTCGGTAACTGGCGTAATAGACAAACGGTTACCGCGTTTCAGCACGATCATGTCCGATAGCTCGGGATGCGCCCGCAACTCGGA
>JBIKUP010000064.1:0-6691 GCA_044347535.1 Burkholderiaceae bacterium | reverse complement strand
GAGAGCAAGATCGTGCCGGAGTGTACTTATCCGTTGACCGGTGTGGCTTGTGTATCGCGCATCTATACAGATTTGGCGACGATTGATATCACGCCAGAGGGCTTGCTCGTCATTGATATGATTGAGGGCTTGACGTTAGACGCCTTGCAGCAAATGACGGGCGTGCAATTGCGACAAATTTAAATACAGAAATCACCGGATTTCTCTCTAACTTTTACTGAAAAAAGCCAACGATGAAACAAGCATTTATCTGTGACGCGATTCGAACGCCAATCGGTCGCTACGGCGGTGCGCTGAAAGATGTCCGTGCCGATGACCTTGGTGCCATTCCGCTGCGCGCGCTCATGGAACGCAACCCCACCGCAGATTGGTCGATGGTTGATGACCTGATTTTTGGCTGCGCCAATCAGGCAGGTGACGACAACCGTAATGTCGCGCGTATGTCGCTGCTGCTGGCCGGATTACCGCTATCCGTTCCCGGTGCAACGATCAATCGACTGTGTGGCTCTGGTATGGATGCAGTCGGTAGCGCGGCACGTGCGATCAAATCGGGTGAGGCGGGCTTGATGATTGCTGGCGGTGTTGAGTCGATGACACGTGCGCCGTTCGTGATGGGCAAGGCCGACAGTGCTTTCTCGCGCAATGCGCAGATATTCGATACCACGATTGGCTGGCGTTTTATCAACCCGCAGATGAACGCGCTCTATGGCGTTGATTCCATGCCGGAGACTGCTGAAAACGTTGCTACCGATTTTGATATAAGCCGCATTGATCAAGATGCATTTGCTTTACGTAGTCAAGCCAAAGCTTCCGCCGCACAAGCCGAGGGTACGCTGTCTGATGAAATAACACCGGTGATCATTCCGCAGAAGAAAGGCGAGCCAATCACTGTACTGCACGATGAGCATCCACGTGCCACGAGCATGGAAGCGCTCGCCAAGCTGAAAGGTATCGTGCGGCCTGATGGTACGGTCACGGCCGGTAATGCTTCTGGTGTGAATGATGGCGCGTGTGCGTTACTGTTGGCAGATGAGGCGAGCGCTGTACGCCATGGTTTGACACCAAAGGCTCGCGTCATCGGCATGGCGACTGCGGGTGTCGCACCTCGTGTGATGGGCATCGGGCCGGCGCCAGCAGTGCAGAAGCTATTACAGCAGACGGGTATCAAGCTCGAGCAGCTTGACGTGATCGAGCTGAACGAAGCCTTCGCCGCACAAGGTCTTGCAGTATTACGGCAACTAGGCATTGCAGATGATGATCCGCGAGTAAACCCGAACGGTGGCGCGATTGCGCTCGGCCATCCGCTCGGAATGAGTGGCGCGAGACTCTTGACGACCGCTATGTATCAGCTGCACCGAACGGGTGGACGCTATGCTTTGTGCACCATGTGTATCGGTGTCGGGCAGGGTATCGCCATGTTGATCGAGAGGGTGTAAGCGACCTCAAGCTTCTACCCTCGCTACACACTTAAGATGTTGGGAGCAGATTGTCACCTTCCAACATGCTGTTCTTGATTGCAATGATTCTGCCTAGCAGCTCCTTGAACCCGACAATACCGCGCGGGTTACTCGGAACGTGAAGCTGTTGATACTGGCTGTACAGATCATCGATGTCTTTCCACTGATCGGCACTCAACGATATTTCATGAATGGCTCGAGTCAGTGCATGGTCGAAAAACTCCGTCCCCAAGATCGCGCCCGCAGGTATCAGGGCGAATAGTTCTTGCAGCGAATTACCTGCGTTCTTGTTAATTTTTTTCTCATTCGCATCTAGCATTAACTGCAGTGTATTTTGCGCCGCGATGCTAGCCGATTGATCCGCATGAGTTGTAAACCAAACATTGTTTCTAGCCCGTGCACTGCGAACGGATTCGCCTAGGTTGCCGACGTTCATCGGGTTCGTATCAGATTTTTTCTGGTCGGCAGTAACCGCAGAATTCTCGGTTTTTTTCGACATGAATTCATATTCTGATTGGTAATCCTTTGCTAGTTCATTACTAAGTCGATCAATTTCTTTTTTGTAATCAAGGGAAGGATTGGGTTTCGGTTGGAACTGCGCAATGGGACTTCCGAAAACGCGAGACAGATCGTCATCCGAAAATCGTAAACGTTTAGCTCGCGCATCGGGATTTATCTCATCGGTCGCTTTGCGTTTTTCGCCGACGCCTGGACTCATTGGTGGTGAGTTGGTTTCTTGGTTGAATCTGTGGAATGAATCCGGCTCTTCTGTTGCATTTGAGTCATAAAATGATGTCCACTCGATGCCGCGCAGTGGATTACCCGTTTGCGCTCCCGATGATAAGAGACTCTCGACCTTGTCTTTGATCGTCGAAAAGGGGCTTATTGGTGATACGGGTACTTTACTGTGCGGAGCGGGTATCACGGGCTGTTCATCTAATGCGATCGAATCGCCGGCGGTCTTTTTTACGGAATGAATGGCAAGCTTTCCTGTAGATTGTGACCGGTAGGGAGAGCGCGGGGAATCTGAATTCGGATTTGAAATAATGCGCCGCTTTAGTGACGGATACTCTGTATCTAATTTTCTTTTGCGCAGTGTTCGATCTGCTGTTTCGATATCTTCGAAATTGCCAGGCGTAGCGACCGCATCCTCAGTGTTAGCTGCGGTCTGGCTCAGATTGGCAAGAGTAGCGGCCACCGATTGGTTGGTGAAAGACTCCTCTAGTTTTTTTGCCAGACCCGTTTTATTCCGTGCGACTAACTGATCTGCTTGGAGAGGTTTGCTTTTTAGGTTCGGCGTATTCGAGGTAGCTGCTGAAGCCTGCTCAATTGCCGGGTTTTCGGCTGTGGGCTGCGACTGAGTTGCCGAGGTAATCGTGCTCGGGTTATCAACTCTTTGACTTGAAACGGAGTGAGCCATGGGTACTTCCCTTTTCGATGAAAGGCACCGCTCGGTGCCTGTGTTGAAGGAACACCTTAGTCGAAAGGGAAATACTCGGGTTCCACCTCATGAACCGTTTGGCCGGTGAACGGCTAGATGAGTTTCCGCCCACAGACGGGGGCGGGCATCACACGTCCAGGAATTAACGGATTGTGACGCCTAGCTATTGCTTAACGCAGTCGACGTAGTAGCCCATGATACCGTTGACTTCAGTTTTGACGAGGCCATGCACATCGCTCTCGAAGCCAGGCAGTTTCTCATTGAACTCACGTACAAACTTCAGGTAATCAACAATCGTTTTATTGAAGCGCTCACCCGGAATCAGGAGTGGGATACCCGGCGGATAGGGCGTTACCAGCATGGCGGTGACGCGCCCTTCCAGATCATTAATTGGTACGCGATCGATTTCGCGGTGCGCCATCTTGGCAAAGGCGTCCGAGGGTTTCATCGCCGGCTGCATATCCGATAGATACATCTCTGTCGTCAGGCGTGCGATATCGTGCTCTTTGTACATATCGTGAATACGCTGGCAAAGATCACGCAGACCGACGCGTTCATAGCGCGGATTTGCTGCCGCGAATTCGGGCAGGATGCGCCACATCGGTTGGTTCTTGTCGTAATCATCCTTGAACTGCTGTAGCGCCGTGAGTAGCGTATTCCAGCGTCCTTTGGTGATGCCGATAGTGAACATGATGAAGAAGGAGTAAAGACCCGCCTTCTCGACAATCACACCATGCTCAGCCAGATATTTGGTGACGATGGATGCGGGAATGCCGGTCGTACCAAATTGACCGTCGATCGATAAGCCCGGTGTGACAATGGTTGCCTTGATCGGATCGAGCATGTTGAACCCCGGCTCGATCTTGCCAAAGCCGTGCCAATCATGCTGGTTGTCGATCATCCAGTCATCTTGGGTACCGATACCTTCTTCCGAAAACTTTTCCGGTCCCCAGACCTGAAACCACCAGTCCTTGCCCCATTCGTCATCGACCTTTTTCATGGCACGACGAAAATCGAGTGCTTCCAGAATACTTTCCTCGACCAAGGCGGTACCGCCGGGTGGCTCCATCATCGCCGCTGCGATATCGCACGAAGCAATGATCGCGTACTGTGGTGAGGTCGAGATATGCATCAGATACGCTTCGTTGAAGCTATTGCGGTCTAACTGCACCGTCTCGGATTCCTGCACCAGAATCTGCGAGGCCTGCGACAGGCCAGCCAGTAGCTTGTGGGTCGATTGCGTCGAGAAGATCAAAGACTTTTGTGCACGAGGCCGGTCTTTACCTATGGCGTGCATGTCTTTGTAAAAATCATGGAAGCTGGCATGTGGCAGCCAGGCTTCATCAAAGTGCAGGGTGTCTATCTGGCCATCCAGCATACTTTTGATGACCTCTACGTTATAGATCACACCGTCATAGGTGGATTGCGTGATGGTCAAGATACGCGGTATTTTGTTTTTTGCTTCGCGTGCAAACGGATTAGCCTCGATCTTCTTCATGATGTTTTCCATCGCGAATTCTTCACGCGGAATCGGACCGATGATGCCCAGATGATTACGTGTCGGCATCAGGAACACCGGAATAGCGCCAGTCATGATGATCGAGTGCAGCACCGATTTATGACAGTTGCGATCTACCACCACGATATCGCCCGGCGCGACTGTGGAGTGCCACACCATTTTGTTCGATGTCGAGGTGCCGTTGGTAACGAAGAAGCAATGGTCAGCATTAAAGATACGGGCTGCATTGCGCTCTGAAGCGGCTACCGGGCCGGTGTGATCGAGTAGTTGCCCGAGTTCTTCAACGGCGTTGCAGACGTCGGCGCGCAGCATGTTCTCACCGAAGAACTGGTGAAACATTTGTCCGATGGGTGACTTCAAAAAAGCGACGCCACCGGAGTGGCCGGGGCAGTGCCAGGAATACGAACCGTCTTGGGCGTAGTGCACCATGGCACGGAAGAACGGTGGTGCAAGACCATCCAGGTAAGAGCGCGCTTCGCGAATGATGTGGCGTGCGACGAACTCTGGCGTGTCTTCAAACATGTGAATGAAGCCGTGCAGTTCGCGCAGGATATCGTTGGGGATGTGCCGCGAGGTGCGGGTTTCACCGTAAAGATAAATCGGGATATCGGCGTTCTTGTAGCGAATCTCTTCCACAAAGGCCCGCAGCGATTTCAACGCTACCTCGGTTTCCTCGGGCGAGCCGCCGCCGAACTCTTCATCGTCGATCGACAGGATGAAGGCGGATGCGCGCGATTGCTGCTGTGCGAACTGCGACAAGTCGACGTAACTGGTCACCCCGAGCACTTCCATGCCTTCGCTCTCGAGCGCATTGGCTAGCGCCCGGATGCCGAGGCCCGAGGTGTTTTCAGAGCGGAAATCTTCATCGATGATGACGATGGGGAAGCGGAACTTCATGCGGTTCTCCCGGTGCTGGAGCGCCTCGCTGGGATGTCTAGCGAGAGGGGGGGTAAAAAAAGAAAGCGGGATTGTCTCAGATATGCGCTTGCGGTGGTGAAAAGCAAGGCTGTAACAGGGACCTTGGGCTGCGCTTAATCAGCTGGGTTCAATCAGCGGCGGCGGTACATGACAAAAGAGTAATCCCAGCCATTGCTTTCCGAGTGGTGGGTCTCGCGTGACTCGGTCTGCCACTGCGCAGGGTCGACCGGCGGAAAGAAGGCATCGCAGGCGAACTCCGCGTCAATCTCGGTGACGATCAGGCGATCAGCAAGGGAGATCGCATCGCGATAAATCTGCGCGCCACCGATGATGAAGACCTCGTCCTCGCCGGCGATGGCGACGGCCTGATCAAGCGAATTCGTCGTCTCGACGCCGGCATGTGCCCATGCTGTATTGCGGGTCACCACAATATTGCGCCGGTTGGGCAGGGGGCGGCCGATCGCATCGAAGGTCTTGCGGCCCATGATGATGGCGTGGCCAGAAGTAATGCGCTTGAAGAACGCAAGGTCTTCTGGCAGCCGCCAGGGCAGCGTATTGTTGATGCCGATACCGTTGTTGCGGTCAGTGGCGACGATGAGGGTCAGCGTACGATTCATTAGGAGTTAGACCGCAACCGGCGCCTTGATCGCAGGGTGAGATTGATAGCCAACGACCTCGATGTCGTCGTAGCGGTAGTCGAAAATACTGTCAGGCTTCCGCTTGAGATGCAGCTTCGGTAAAGGCAGCGGCGAACGCGTCAGTTGCTCACGCACCTGATCGAAGTGGTTTACATAGATGTGGCAGTCGCCACCGGTCCAGATAAAGTCGCCAACGTCCAAGCCTGTTTGTTCCGCCACCATGTGCGTGAGTAAGGCGTACGACGCAATATTGAATGGCACACCCAGAAAGATATCGGCACTACGCTGGTATAACTGGCAGGATAGCTTGCCGTCAGCCACATAAAACTGGAAAAACGCGTGGCAGGGTGGCAGCTTCATGCGCGGAATATCGGAAACATTCCAAGCCGACACGATGAGCCGTCGCGAGTCCGGGTTAGATTTGATTTGCTGGAGCAGCTGGGCGATTTGATCAATATGCTCGCCATTCGGTGCAGGCCATGAGCGCCACTGATAGCCATAAATTGGCCCTAGGTCACCTTGGTCATCTGCCCACTCATCCCAAATCGTGACGCCGTTGTCCTTCAGATAGCCGATATTGGTCGAGCCCTGCAGAAACCAGATCAATTCGTGAATGATCGATTTCAGGTGGAGTTTTTTGGTGGTGACCATCGGGAAGCCTTCCCGCAGGTCAAAGCGCATCTGATAGCCGAATACCGAACGCGTACCGGTACCGGTG
>JBIKUP010000063.1:0-6794 GCA_044347535.1 Burkholderiaceae bacterium | reverse complement strand
ACTCAGCCGCCAAAGCGGGGATGCACGGTTTCTCCAAGGCCTTGGCCTATGAGGTGGCGCGCAAAGGCGTCACGGTCAACACCATCTCGCCCGGCTATATCGGCACCAAGATGGTCACCGCCATCGCCCCCGAGGTACTCGAGACCAAGATCCTGCCGCAAATTCCCATGGGACGCCTGGGCAAGCCGGAGGAGGTCGCCGGTTTGGTGGCCTATCTCGCCTCGGAAGAAGCAGCGTTTGTGACCGGCGCCAACATTGCCATCAATGGCGGACAGCACATGCAATAAGCCTTCGGCCCTGTCAGGGCCTGCCTGGGTTGTCGCTGACAGTCAAATCAGCGATAATCCGGGCCGCATTATCGGCTTGTCCGGAGTGCATCTGCCTCGGTGGTGGAACTGGTAGACGCGCCGGACTCAAAATCCGGTTCCGAAAGGAGTGTCGGTTCGATTCCGACCCGAGGCACCATCCCCGTTAGCTTGAATCTTTCAGGCTATCTTGATCGACCGACGAGACGTGAGCGGCGACTTGCCGCACTGGGTCTCGCTCAAACGGTCCGTTACTTTGTCGGTTCTGCTGCGACTGCAACTGGTTCGGCGCTTGGCGTCGCGTCAGCTGCTGGTGCAAGTGCTAGTTGAGGTGCAGCCGCCGGCTCGGCCGGTGCTTCCAAGGCAGGCGCTGCGGCTTCTGCTGCTGCCGGTTCTGCAGCCGCTGCTGC
This sequence comes from Burkholderiaceae bacterium, assembly GCA_044347535.1. Taxonomy (GTDB): domain Bacteria; phylum Pseudomonadota; class Gammaproteobacteria; order Burkholderiales; family Burkholderiaceae_D; genus Pernthalerella. The sequence continues at coordinate 6,079 of JBIKUP010000063.1, read as the reverse complement.
GGGCGCAGTTGCAGCGGTGGCATCGTTAGCAGCCTCTTTCGGTGGCTCATCCTTGCGCGGTGCAGGCGGTTTGGCGTCACGACGAGACAAGGCCATCATCGTAGTTGCCAGCAAGGCCAGCACTGACAGCATGATGATGACGGAAATCGGTATAGCGACGATCAAGGCCAAGTAAGCGAATATCGCAATAATCACCAAGGGCAACAACGCCAACTCGGCAACGAACACGAAGGGCGTCACAAAGGCCGACATCAACAAGATCAGGCTGACCCACTCGGTAGAGAAATCCTTACTCTCCATGCCGTGCACGCCGTAGGCGAGGAACAGCAGCCCAATGGGAAATCGTACCCACCAGTGCCCCCAAAAGCGTCGGCTGGCACGCCGCGCGTCGCTCCAGTAGCGGTACTTTTCTTCCAACGCCTCTGGCGTCCACTCCCAGCGCTTGGGCCTGACCAGATCCACGCCGGACGACAGCGCCCAGAACAACACACCATAGACCCAAATCACCGATGGCAACAACCAGCCACGCTCACCCCAGCCATTGCTGAACGCGTACTGCACTTGAATCAGCATCGGCGTGCCGAGCGTCACGATGGAAGGAATCGCCGCCGCATGCACCCTCTCCTGCATGCTCACAGGCACCCAGTCTCCGTTCACGCCGGGTTCTTTTTTCATTGTGAAGGTGGATTCCTGAGAAAGCGTTTACGAATTTCAGCCGTAGAGATGGCAACCACCACGGCCAGCACAATCAACACGCCAATCGCGCCCGCGAGCGAAAAGGTATCGACCAGCCAGCCAACCAGTGCCAGTAGCACCACACCTGGAACGACAATCAAAACCAACAACAGGGGCTCGCTCCAACACCACAAATTTAGCAGTGCGAGCAGAGCCACGGCAAACAACCAATGCGGCGGCAGTTGCAGGGCGTTAAGCACGATTGCCCAGTACAAAGCCACGATCAGCGCAATCGCCAAAGGCACCCGCAGCAGTGGGCTTGCTGCCCAGCGCCACTCCAGCTCAACCGGTATCCGAGATACCGGATTCGGCAATGAGGGCACCACCAGCTCGCCATCACTGCGCCAGCGTCGCAGCCCACGTTGTTCGCTCCAACGTCGCCACAGCATGACCAGCGCAACAATGCCCAATACAAGCAGGCCGATCTCGAGCCAATTGCGCACCAGACCCGTTAGATAACTGATGACGGCAACGGTCACCAAGGCAAGCACACTCAAAACCCGACGAAGTCGACGAAGCCCCGGAGATTCCGATTCGCCCTGCCAATTGTCTTCGTCGCCGCGCCGCTGCTTCATCCGGTGCCCTTGCCATAAGCCTGCTCACGACGGCGCTTTAATGCGTCGCCGCGAGGCTGAACGGTGTCGGGTCAGGATTCTAGCATTCTGATTCCAAAAGGAAACTTATCGATGCGGCTCGCGTCTATGTCCGCGGCCGGCGCGCCGAATCGGCGGGCTGCCTGGCATTTGACGCAGATTGACCAATTAGGACGAAAACTGGCGATATCGACAAAATTTGTCTGCTGCCGCACATCAAACCGATGAACGAACAGAGTGCAAAAACTCGCTTCATTCGACCAATTCCCCTTGAATTCGTTCAAACAAGAGGAGTAAAGCAGATCGATGATTGATCCTCGCGTTGGAAAATTCGAAAAAGAAAATCGCGATTCGATGACCGCCCAGCCATAGGCCGTGAGACCGGGTGGCACAGAGCTTGCCCAATCATACGATCCACGCCGTGGATCTATAGGCCAATCGTCATCTGAAAAGGGAGTTTCCAATGAAGAGCCATCTTCGCAAACCTACTAGGCGCACGCAGCGCGGTTTCACATTAATTGAACTCATGATCGTGGTTGCGATCATTGGTATTTTGGCGGCGGTGGGTATTCCTGCTTATCAGGACTACACCTCACGCGCACGCGTGGCAGAAGGCCCGAGCTTGGCCACGCCGGCTATGACTGCATTAGGCATTGCATGCAGTGACGGAACCTTGGCGCGGCGCGCGGCTAACCTTACGCATGATGATTTGGGCCTGCCTGAGGCCGCTCGGATCGCCGGGCGCCACGTAGCGAGCATCACGGTCGCAGGCACCGGCGCGGCGACTGCAACAGTTACGGTCGCCTTTAACGACACGATTCCTAACGTTCCTGACGCAAGCACCGTGGTGTATACAGGCACATGCAACCAAGCGGGTGGTATGACTTGGGCTGTGGCCGGCACCATACCAGCGCGGTTCTTGCCACGAGTCTGATGATGCAATTGTCGCGCAAGCTGTTGCGATCTTCCTCGGCTACCACGTCATGGCGCCAACGATCGGCACAGTAAGCGCCGAAAAAAAGGGGAGCCGAGGCTCCCCTTTTTTTCCTTATACTGTTTTTACTCATACTGTTTTCTGCTGGTGCAGATCAGTACCGCTAAATCACAGCATAGCTTTCAGCAAGCGGGCCATCTCGGAAGGATTACGCGTCACCTTAATGCCGCAGGCTTCCATGATTTCCAGCTTCGCATCTGCAGTGTCGGCACCGCCCGAGATCAAGGCACCCGCATGACCCATACGCTTCCCAGCAGGTGCTGTTACACCCGCGATAAAGCCGACCACCGGTTTTTTCATGTTGTCCTTGATCCAGTAGGACGCGTTGGCCTCATCCGGGCCACCGATCTCACCGATCATGATCACCGCGTCCGTTTCCGGATCGTCGTTGAACATCTGCATGATGTCGATGTGCTTCAGCCCGTTGATCGGGTCGCCGCCAATGCCGACTGCCGAGGATTGTCCCAGACCGAGCGCGGTTAACTGCCCAACGGCTTCGTAGGTCAACGTACCCGAACGTGAGACCACCCCGATACGGCCTTTTTTGTGGATATGTCCCGGCATGATGCCGATTTTGATTTCATCTGGCGTGATCAAGCCCGGGCAGTTCGGACCCAGCAGCAAAGTCTTGCTACCTGCTTTGCGCATCTTGTCTTTCAACGCCAGCATGTCGCGCACCGGGATGCCTTCGGTAATACAAATCGTCAAATCTAATTCCGCTTCGACCGCTTCCCAAATCGCATCGGCCGCACCGGCAGGCGGTACGTAGATGACGGAGACGGTGGCGCCGGTTGCTTGCTTGGCTTCCCGCACGTTGGCGAAAATTGGAATGCCTTCAAAATCTTCGCCCGCTTTTTTCGGGTTCACACCGGCGACAAAGCACTGCTTACCATTCGCATAGTCACGACACATCCGGGTATGAAACTGCCCGGTCTTGCCAGTGATGCCCTGCGTAATGACCTTGGTATCTTGGTTGATCAGGATCGACATTGCGATGCTTCCTTTTGATGGATTAACCGTTGGCGGCAGCGACGACTTTTTTCGCTGCGTCTTCCATGGTGTCTGCAGAAATGATCGGCAAACCAGAGTCAGCCAGCATCTGTTTGCCCAGGTCTTCGTTGGTACCTTTCATACGCACTACCAAAGGTACCGATAACTTGACGGCGCGGGAGGCGGTAATCACACCCTCGGCAATCACATCGCAGCGCATGATGCCGCCAAAAATATTGACCAGAATTGCTTTCAGCCCAGGATGCTGCAGCATGATCTTGAACGCTTCAGTCACTTTTTCTGCAGTGGCACCACCGCCGACATCCAAGAAGTTGGCGGGCTCACCATCGAACAACTTGATGGTGTCCATGGTTGCCATCGCCAATCCTGCACCATTCACTAAACAGCCGATATTGCCGTCAAGTGAGATATAGGCAAGATCATGTTTGGACGCTTCAATCTCGGCGGGGTCTTCCTCGTCAAGATCGCGATAGGCGACGATTTCCGGATGGCGGAATAAAGCATTTGAGTCAAAGTTGAACTTCGCATCAAGCGCGATCACTTTGCCGTCGCCAGTAAGAATCAGCGGATTGATTTCTGCGAGTGAGGCATCGGTTTCCCAATATGCTTTATAGAGCCCTTGCAGCAGGGTTCGCGCTTGTGCAATCGATGCAGCTGGTACGCCGATTTTTGCAGCAATCTCATCGGCCTCACCGTCTTTCAAACCGGTGGCCGGATCGATCGCAATTTTATGAATCTTCTCAGGATGCGATGCAGCGACTTCCTCGATGTCCATGCCGCCTTCACTCGACGCCATCAGCACCACGCGCTGAGACACACGATCGGTAACCATGGAAACGTAGAGCTCTTTTTTGATGTCCGCGCCCTCTTCGATCAGGAGGCGACGCACCTTCTGCCCCGCTGGACTGGTCTGATGCGTGATCAATTGCATGCCCAAGATGCTGCTGGCGTACTGGCGCACTTCATCGATGGACTTGGCGACTTTGACGCCACCACCTTTGCCGCGGCCACCTGCATGAATCTGCGCCTTGACCACCCACACCGGGCCGCCCAAGGTCTGAGCCGCATTAACCGCCTCGTCGACGCTCGTACAGGGGATACCACGCGGCACCGTGACCCCGTAATGTCTGAGGATTTCTTTGCCTTGGTACTCATGAATCTTCATACGGTATTTCCTTTGAAGCAGATAGATGAGAATGCTGACATGCCGAGATCAGGTTTGATCAAGCGGCTCGATGGCCCATCGCGGGTAGTACTTGGCGACCGCTGCGCCGTCACGTCGCAAGGCGCGGCAACGATCCAGCTGAAATGGCGGTTGGCTTTGTTCGTCATCGTGTTGCCCATCTCGGGTGGGCATCACGTCACCGGCAAACGCCTGAATGGTGGCGGTCGGCAGAACACCTGCGAGCTCCGTCAGGTGTGTACATCCAGCGACCCCCGCCAAGCGCTCGCGTACTGCGTGGCGAAAACCTTTCATGAGGTTCAAGCCGATGAGCTGCTTATAGGCATCGGAGAAGCTATCGCAATGGCCGGGATAAGGCATCGCATCGGATGCGGCAGCGGCATCGACGATGTTTAGGGCGGTATCTACGGTGACACGCAGCCAGAGATCATGCACCGGCTCACCGGCGGCGCGGGTACCTGATGCGAGTACGATGGGGCGCGGTTTGGTGTCGGTCAGACGGGCTTCGATATCCCATAAGCCATCCTCACGCTCGAAAGCTTGTGCGGTGATACTGCGGACATGCCGCATCGCACGGGGGGTTTTGGGGGCAGGCAAGGGCATAGAGGCGAGGCGCAGTGTGGCACTGGCGCGCTCAAATTCAGTTGGAATGACCGTCGCAGCTTCTGCGAAGAGTACCGCTTTTGCGGCGCGTTAAAACGGGCGAAGTTTAACATGGCGCAGCAGCCGTTTGATCAGCCGAGCCGTAATAAACCACGCCTGTGCGGCCTTTACCCTGTAGCGACGTCCTGCCGCGCAGCGCGGCGCATGACGGCACGGATCGACGTATTCGAGAAACCACGCTGCTGGAGAAACCGCTGCTGACGGGCGGCATCGGCTGCATTATCTGCCGGTGTGCCAAATTTCTTCTGCCAGACTGACCAGGCACGTTCCTCTTCATCCGCCAGCAGCTCGTCTTTCACAGCGCCCACGGTACCTTCATCGAGGCCATGGCTATTTAGCTCGTACAGCACGCGCGCGTTACCGAAACGTGCTGCTCGGCGATGTGCCAGCGACTCGGCGAAGCGTTCCTCGGAGAGAAATTTCTGAGCCGTTAACCAGTCGAGAACGGCGTTGATATCGTCACCTTCTTGCGCATGACGCGCAAGCTTGCGCGATAGCTCTTGTCGACTGTGCTCGCGCGCTGACAGGTAGCGCAGGGCACGCGCCTTCAGGCTCGGCTTATTGGCTGGCATTAGGCTGGCATTACTAGCGTCGGGCTGACATGATCCAAAAAAGAAGGCGAGGGGCCACTGCGCCACCTCGCCTTTTAGATCTTCGCCTTACTCTTCTGCCGCAGCGGCGGCCTTGGCCTTGCGGCTCGAGGCAGCGGGTGCCTCACCGGCCGCTGGGGCCACGCCCTGTGCGGGCGGAAGCTCGCGCACACCCAGATGCGCGCGTACCTTGTTTTCGATTTCGCGGGCCAACTCTGGCCGCTCTTTCAGGTAGGTACGGGCGTTGTCCCTACCCTGCCCTACGCGCTCACCGTTGTAGCTGTACCAAGCACCCGACTTTTCGACGACC
>JBIKUP010000062.1:0-6802 GCA_044347535.1 Burkholderiaceae bacterium | reverse complement strand
TGCCCAATGTCGGCAAGTCCACGCTCTTCAATGCGCTAACCAAAGCCGGCATCCCCGCCGAAAACTATCCCTTCTGCACGATCGAGCCGAATGTCGGCATTGTCGAGGTACCTGACCCGCGCTTGGCGCAGTTAGCCGCCATCGTCAAACCGGAGCGCATCCTCGCAGCAACGGTTGAGTTTGTGGATATTGCCGGGCTGGTGGCGGGTGCGTCCAAAGGTGAGGGCTTGGGTAACCAGTTTCTCGCGCACATACGCGAAACCGATGCGATCGTGAACGTCGTACGCTGCTTCGAAGACCCGAACGTGGTGCATGTGGCCGGCAAGGTGAGTCCACTGGACGATATTGCGGTGATTCAAACCGAGCTCGCATTAGCCGATCTCGCCACCGTCGAAAAAACGATACAACGCGAAGTTAAAAAAGCACGCTCGGGCGATAAAGAAGCAGCCGCATTGGTAGCCCTGCTGGAGAAAGTCCAGGTTCAGCTGAATGAAGCACAACCAGTGCGTGCAATGACGCTGGATAAAGAGCAGCTCGCCCTATTAAAACCGCTGTGTTTGATTACCGCCAAGCCAGCGATGTATGTGGCCAATGTTGCGGAAAGTGGTTTCAGTAACAATCCCCTCCTCGATCAACTGACTGCATATGCAGCATCGCAAAATGCGCCGATCGTCGCGATCTGCGCTGCGATTGAAGCAGAGATCGCCGACCTTGATGACGCCGATAAGGGTGCGTTCCTCGCAGATTTAGGCATGGAGGAGCCCGGGCTCGACCGCCTGATTCGCGCCGCTTTCAAGCTGCTCGGTCTGCAGACCTATTTCACCGCCGGCGTAAAAGAAGTTCGCGCCTGGACGATTCACCAAGGCGATACCGCCCCGCAAGCCGCAGGTGTGATCCATACCGATTTCGAGCGCGGCTTCATTCGCGCACAAACCATCGCGTTTGATGACTACATCGCCTGCAAAGGCGAGGCTGGCGCAAAAGAAGCTGGCAAGATGCGCGCCGAGGGCAAGGAGTATGTGGTGAAGGACGGGGACGTGCTGAACTTCCTGTTCAACGTCTAACCAAGCGCCCGCGCTCAGCGAGCTTGCTTCGCCTCCGATTGCGGGCGATTGACGGGTCATATAGTCCATCGACGGTGCACCCGCCATCTTGCATTCAGGCACAATAGGGTTTCGATCGAAACCTGCGAAGCCGTCGTCTCGAATGCAACTCCGCCACTTGATACGCCCCGCCGTTGCGCTCTCGCTGAGCGCGGCTGCGCTTGCCGTGGCACTGACGGTACCGGCCAACGACGTGGTGCAGCATGCGGTCTACCTGCAGCCGATCGCCGGCTTGGACACATCGCAGACGCGCCAGTTTCGCGATGGAGAGAAGCTGTTCAACACGCCTTGGCTGGCAATCCCGAACCATCAAATTCCCAACTGGGACTACTCGATGTCGGCACCCGGCAATAGCGAGTGGGGTTTAGGCCCAACCTTCCTCGCGCAGAATTGCGTGCAGTGCCACATTCAGGCAGGGCGCGGGAACGCACCCGATAACGGCGGCGGCCCCCTGTTTCAGCAATTAGTGCGGCTATCCATTCCCGGTGAGGACGCGCACGGCGGCCCCAACCCGGAACCGGCCTATGGCGTGCAGCTGCAAAGTTTCGATACGATTCCGCGCGCTGATAAAAACGCCCGGGCTGGTGAGGGCGAGCTGCATATCGATTGGACCTTTGAAAAAGTGACGCTCGCCGATGGCAGCGTAGTCGAGTTGCGCCGTCCAAAAATTCGCCTTGAGCGTTTGAATTTTGGTCCGCTGGCGCAGGGCACCATGACCTCGCTGCGTAACGCACAAGCTATCTTCGGGCTTGGCTTGTTAGAGGCCGTCAGCGAGCAAGACATCCTTGCACTGGCCGCAGCGCAAAAAGCGCAGGGCCTGAATGGGCGACCGAACTATGTACGCGACGATGTGAACAACCGCACCGCGATTGGTCGTTTTGGTTGGAAAGCCAACCAACCGCACCTGCGCCAGCAAATTGCTGCTGCCTTCATCAACGATATGGGCGTGACCTCGCCCGTATATGACCAGCAGAACTGTCCGCCGGCACAAGCCGAGTGCGCGCGCCAAAACCACACCGGCAAACCCGAACTCAAAGCCGAGATGTGGGACAACATCACGTTCTGGACCATGACGCTCGACGCACCCGCAGCGCGTGATCAAGATAAGCCCACAGTCACGCGTGGACGTCAGCTGTTTGCACAAGCGCGCTGCGCCAGTTGCCATGTACCAGAGTTGAAGACCGGCCAGCTGGAGCAATTCCCGATGCTGTCAAACCGACGCATTCAGCCTTACACCGACCTCTTGCTGCATGACATGGGGCCTAACCTCGCCGATGGCCGCCCCGATTTCAAGGCCAGTGGATCAGACTGGCGTACCGCACCGCTGTGGGGAATCGGTAGATCGAAACAAGTGAATGGCAGTACTAGCTTCCTGCACGACGGACGCGCGCGCAATTTAGCGGAAGCGATACTCTGGCACGGTGGCGAAGCGCAAGCGGCGCGAGACGCGTTCGCAAAGCTGTCGAAGCAAGAACGCGACGACCTGCTAACTTTCTTGAACGCGCTGTGATTTTTCCTGCAGCCGAATAAACTTGGCCTGCAGCTGGCTGGGTGTTTCCTGATGTTGCGGATCAATTGGAATGCAAGCCACCGGACACAACTGCTGACACTGTGGCTCGTCGAAATGACCAACGCATTCAGTGCATTTGTCGGGATTAATCTGATAGATCAACTCGCCCATCGAGATAGCATCGTTCGGGCAAGCCGGCTCGCAGACATCGCAGTTGATGCAATCGTCGGTGATCATCAGTGCCACGGTGTGCTCCGGCGATAGTGTCGGTCAGCTTGGCGTGGTGATTTTCTTTTGCAGCCAGCGCTCAACCGAAGGAAATACAAACTTCGAGACATCACCGCCCAGCAGGGCGATCTCACGCACGATGGTGCCCGAGATGAACTGATACTGATCAGACGGCGTGAGAAACAGTGTCTCGACATCCGGCAGCAAGTAGCGGTTCATGCCGGCCATTTGAAATTCATACTCGAAGTCAGAGACCGCACGCAGACCGCGCACGATCACGCGCGCATCATGCGCTCGTACGAAATCTTTTAACAAGCCTGAGAAACCCTCGACCGTAACATTCGGGTAGTGCCCGAGCACTTCACGTGCAATATCGAGTCGCTCTTCGAGCGAGAAAAATGGGCGCTTGGCACGACTGTCAGCAACGCCGACGACCAGCCGATCGAACAAACCCGACGCGCGCCGGACGAGGTCTTCATGACCGCGCGTTAGCGGATCGAAAGTTCCGGGGTAAACGGCAACGTTCATCATGCGGTATGGTTGGTTTGGCTGGGCAGTAACGCCCGGGCGTTTATCGGGATGCGCATTATGCCCCAAGGCAGCACCGATGAAACAAATTCAGACGCCTGCGGGACACAGTAGAGCGAAATACACCTGCCCGGCCTTGTCTGAGCGGATGACTTGCCAGCCAGAGAGCCATTCCTGAGCATCCGGGCTAGCCGCGTCAATGGGCTGGTCCGACTCTGCATACACCAGCCCATCCGGATTCAGTCGCTGCAGGCAGGCGGGCAACAATGTAGGCAATTGGCGCTGCTGGTAGGGAGGATCCAGAAAAATCAGGTCAAATTTACCGGGCAGGGTCGGCAGCAGATGGGCGGCATCGCCTCGACGCAGTAACACCTGTTGCGCTTGTAGCTTGTCACGCACGGCCTGTAGATTTTTAAGCGCGGCCGGATTCGACTCCACCATCACCACTTCAGCGGCACCCCGACTCGCCGCCTCGAAACCAAGCGCCCCGGTACCCGCGAACAAATCCAGACAGCGGCGGTTATCCCAACGGCGTAACTGCAAATGCTCCAGCCAGTTGAATAGCGTCTCGCGTACCCGATCGGGTGTGGGGCGCAAGCCGTCAATCGCAGCAACAGGTAATGGGGTGCGCTTCCATTGTCCGGCAATAATGCGGACTTGATGCGGGCGACGGCTAGTGCTCACGCGGGTCAGGGCTCAGGGCTTCGCCGCCTCGGGACCCACGATAACGGTAGTCATGCGATCCATCACGAGCTTGCGCTGAAACGCTGCTCGTACATCAGCCACGCTGATCTTGGCGACAATGTCTGGCCAGGTATCGAGATAGTCGAGTGGTAAACCATAAAAGCCGATGTTAGCGATGTGATCAAGAATCTTGCGGTTGTTATCAATACGCAGCGCAAACCCACCAATCAAATTATCTTTGGCGGCGCGCAGTTCTTCTTCGGTCGGGCCATTGCGCACATAGTTACCGATCGTATCGCGCATCACTTTCAATGCATCTTCCGCTTGATCTTTACGAGTTTGCAAGCCCGCCATGTACGGCCCGGGCTGCTCCATCGGGTTGAAGTAACTATAGGCGCTGTAGGCCAGCCCGCGCTTCTCGCGCACCTCGCGCGTCAGGCGCGATACAAAACCACCGCCACCTAAAATGTAGTTACCAATGGTCAGTGCATAAAAATCAGGATCGCTACGCGCCAATGTTGGCATACCAAACACAATGTGGGCTTGCGACGCAGGATGGGTAATACGCTGCTCACTACCTGCAGGTATGGCAACGGCGGGCAATTCAGGCAGTGGTGCGCCTTGCGGCAATCGACGCGTTACTTCCTTGGCGATGGCATCTGCCTCAGCACGCGTGATGTCACCAATCATGGCAATCACCGCGCGATTCGTTACGTAATGCTCACGATGAAAGCGTATCAAGTCATCACGCGTAGCCGCCTCGATCGACTCAACCGTTGACTCTGCGCCATAAGGATGATCACCGTAGTTCAGTCGCCAAAACGCTTTACTCGCAATGGACTCCGGACGGGTCAACGATTCACGAACCGACGCCACTGTGCGCGCTTTATCGCGCTCAAACAAATCCTGCGGAAAACTCGGGTGCGCCAACAAGCGTGCCAACAGCCGTACCGACTGCTCACGTTCTGTCGGCGAGGAAAGCGTGCGGATCGACATACCACCGCGATCAGCACTGACGCCACCACCACGCTGTGCCGCCACATCCGCAATCGCATCGGAAATACTCGCTTCGGACATGGATGGCTCGACACTGCCATCGGGCAAAGTGGCCTTGGCAATACCACGCGCCAACATACCGTTGGTGAGTGATGCAAGGCCCGCCTTGTTGGCAGGGTCGCGCCGACTACCGGCATCGAAGTCGAGGTTCACATCGAGCATGGGGATGGTGTGGTTCTCGACGAAATACACACGCGCGCCGTTATCGAGCACCCAATGCTGAATTTTCAGTGCAGCTTGAGCCAAGCCGCTACTGACAAGCAGCACAACAATGATGAGCTTTTTAAACATGAGGTGTCCTAAGTGAGGGCGTCCTTAATGACGTAGGCCCGGCACCTCAGCGGGGCGCGCCGGCTGCGCCGCTAGCGGTAGCGGCGTCAAGGTCGCAACGGTCAGCTGATCATCGCTGAAGTATTTCTGCGCCACTGCTTGCACCTGCTGTGGCGTGATCGCAGACAGTCGCTCGATCATGCGATCAATTTGCTTGTGCGAGATGCCGGACAGTTCTACTGAGCCAATCTCCATCGCTTGTCCGAATACGGAGTCGCGCTTGTAGATTTGACCGGCAATCACTTGTGCCTTAACGCGTTTCAACTCGTCGTTAGAAACGCCCTCTTTGGCAATTTTTTGCAACTCTGCACGCAGCGCTGCCTCGAGTTTTTCGACACTACTGTCTTTCGTCGGCGCACCGGCCAGCATGAACAGCACCGGGCCGCGCCCGATACCGTCATAGCCCGCATCTACCGAATTCGCGATGCGATCGGTGCGTACCAACTTCGCCGGCAAGCGCGCATTGTCATAACCATCCAGCACTGCAGCGAGTAGTTCGAGCGCGTAGGGATCTTCATCTTTTTCAACGTCGAGTAAGCGCGGCACCTTGTAAGCCATCATCAGAAACGGATTTTCTGCCGGCGCCTTGACGTTGACACGTCGAATACCGATTTGCGCTGGCTCCTGTTGCGGTTTGGTCTTGGGCAGGGTTTTAGGTGGAATAGCGCCAAAATACTTTTCTGCCAGTTTGAGCACTTGCTGTGGATCGACATCCCCTGCGATCACCACCACCGCATTGTTAGGCGCGTACCAGCGTTGATACCACGCCAATGCATCGGCAGCCGTCATGTTTTGCAAATCATCCATCCAACCGACCACCGGATGACGATACGGGCTTGCCACAAAGGCTGTGGCGAACAAGGCCTCGCGCAACAAGGATAAAGGTTTATCTTCGGTACGTAGCCGCCGCTCTTCCATCACCACGCGAATCTCTTTGCTAAATTCCGCCGGATCCATGGTGAGGTTCTGCATACGATCCGCTTCCAGCGCCATCACACGCTCCAAACGCGAGCGTTCAACTTGCTGGTGATACGCGGTGTAATCTTTGCTGGTGAATGCATTGTCGCGCCCACCCAACTCGGCAACCCGCTTACTGAACTCACCCGGCTTGAGCTTTTTGGTGCCCTTGAACATCATGTGCTCCAGCACATGGGCAACACCGGTCGTGCCATTTAGCTCATCAATACTGCCGGCGCGGTACCACACCATATTCACCACGGTCGGTGCGCGATGGTCTTCCTTGACGATCAGCTTCAAGCCGTTGGCAAGGCGAAACTCATGCGTGTCAGGAGCGGCCTGCGCCAACACCGGCAGCACCAAAGCAAGTGCTGTCAGCAAGTAGGTAAAGAAGGATTTGCGTCGG
>JBIKUP010000061.1:0-6804 GCA_044347535.1 Burkholderiaceae bacterium | reverse complement strand
GTGCGACTGTCTCTCGGAAGTTCTTGTTGTCGACAATGCCGGAATGCTTGATCTGCTCAAGTAATGCCTTTGACTCTGGCTTATTTTCAAAGTGACTACTCAAGTAATTTTTTGCCCACAATTTTCCATGTAAAGCCATGAAGCCCCTAAAGCAGCGTGTCCAGAGGCTTTTTGCACGAGCTTGATCTTCTGCTGGGCAGAACACAACATGGGTAGGATTCCAACGCCCCTGCGCATCGAAGAAATCGATATCAATCAGCAACTCGCGATCAGCAAGATTTGCCACCTCGGATACTGAGGGTAGTTGTGGGGCCTGTGAGCTGACAGGTCGCATCGATATCACTTGGCACTGTAGATGCCAGATCAATAGGGAATGTACCTAGTCTGCCATCCGGAGATAAGGCTGCATTCGTAGGAATGTATTACTGGTGTACTACGCCGACGGAAGGTAGTTGCTAGAAGAAAGAATTACCTGCGCGAGGGCAGCGACACAGAATTTGATGGTCTCAGCATACTGTGCCGAAATCCATGGTGGGCTGGTGCTTTGAGGGAAGATCAGGTCTCGATCAACCCGTGACGTACCGCGATCAGCGTTAGCTCTGCCTGGTTGGCAGCGCCAAGTTTTTGCTTCACGTTGTACAAGTGCGTGCCCACGGTACGCGGCGATATGGTCAGTAACTCAGCAATCTGGTTCACCGACAAACCCTTGGCAAGTTGAATAAAGACCCCGAACTCGCGCTCTGATAGCACCTCGATCGGGCTTTTCTCGCCATTAAACTCTTCCAAAGCCATGCGCTGCGACAGGCTGGCTTCGATATACATTCGCCCTTCAGCAACCTGCCGTATCGCGTGCATCAGCTCATCGGGCGCACTTCGCTTGGACAAATAACCCTGCGCCCCCGCCTTCAGCATGTAACGCACATAGCTGGGATCTTCATGTGAGGAGAGTCCGAGCACTTTTGCTGTCTTGTCGCGCGCAACAATGCGTCGCGTCGCCTCGACACCCATCGTACCGCCGAGCGAGATATCCATCACGATGACATCGGGTTTAGCGGTTGGGATTTGCTGGTAGGCGGCCTCCGCAGAGTCCGCCTCTGCAACCACCTTGATGTCGTCGGTCGACTCCAGCAGCATACGAAAGCCGAAGCGCACTACCGCGTGGTCATCGACCAGCATGACGTTAATCGTTTTTTTCATCTCATACCTCGCCGGTCTGACTCAGCGGCAAACTCACCCGCACCGCTAAGCCACCCTCGGCACTACTACCAAACGCAATATCACCACCGAAAGCGGCGGCACGCTCCTGCATGCCGCGTACGCCGTAGTGTCCTTCGCGCTTCAAGGACTCGGCACCCTTGCCATTATCGGCGATCGTGATCTTCAGCAGTTGATTCTCTACGCCGATCACCACCATCGCCCGGTTTGCGCCTGAATGCCTCACCACATTGGTCACCGCCTCTTGCACGATGCGATATGCAGATAGCTCGAGCTGATCATCCAGCGGGGGCAGGCCCTCGTGCGCCACTGATAACTCGAATCGCACCTCCGAGTGGTTTTGCTGGGTTTCTGTCAATAGGTCACGCACTGCGTCGATCAAGCCCATGCCCTCAAGTTGAATCGGGCGTAAGCGCGGTATCAGACGACGCATCGCGTCGGAGGTCATGCCGGCAGTGTCGAATAACATAGTTGCATGCCGCTCGAGCGGGCCACCGGCAACATCCGGGTGCTGCATCATCGACTTCGCAATACTACGAATGGCCGTAAGCGACTGCCCAAGCTCGTCATGCAGTTCACGCGCGATGGCGGCGCGCTCTTCTTCGATACGCGCGTGCAATAGCATGGTGAACTCGCGCTGCGCGTCGAGCCTGGCCTGCGCCTCGGCACTGGCTTGTCGTACTTGGATATTGTCCTCGACCGCTTGCGCCATGCGATTGAAAGCCCGCCCCATCTCGCCAGCCTCTTTACCTTGCAGCGGCGGTAGTCTGACGTGATGATCACCCTGCTCAATCTCACGCAAGCCACGCTCGATGCGCTCGAGCGGTGCCATCCAAATGCCAACCAGCCAAAACACCACCAGATCTGCCAGTAAGAGCACCAAGAACTGTGAGAATAGGATGTCGTAGAGATTGTCCCAGCCATCTAGAATGGCACGCGTCGGGTTAGCGGTAAGAACCAGCTTCGCGCCATCCAAGGGAATAGTGCGCTCGGTTAATGGTGGCCGCACCAGCGAGGTGTACCAGACGGGGGCGTCGCGCCCGGCTTTGTAAAGCGATGGCGGCGACTCGTACAACAAGCTACCGGCAGTGTCATACAGCCGGATATCGTTGGCACGCACTCGCCCAGTGTCGCGCAAGAATTCCACCAACTCTGGCATCATGTCGCGCGAGTAGAAGTGACTGATTCGACCGAGCAACTGGGTCGCGATGCGGCTGGAGGCTTCCATTTCCTCGCGCACGCTGGCGCGGGTGCCAGCGATCTCGACGGCGATCAGTACCGCAAAGATCAACACCGTCAGGCCGGAGAAGATCAGGTTGATCTTCAGCCGCAGGCTCATGCCAGTGGCTCGGGCAGGTGGATGCTGCGCTGCAGTGTTGGCGGTCGCGGCGTCGGTGTTCATGATGGTTTGTGGGGGCTTGGCACCCCTCGGGCAGACTGAGCTAGCGAGGCCGGATCATATCAGCCCACCCGTCGCAGTACCGGACGCAGGTAAAGAGAGTTCGGGTGGTTCATGAATTTCATTAGATTCAATTCAGACATTCACCGATGCCGGGCAAGTCGGGTTCGAGCATGATCCGTTTCACCGTTTGGCAATCCGAGCGGTGCCTCACAAATCAAACTTTCAGGAGATCATCATGGCATGGACCACACCAGCAGCAACTGACCTGCGTTTCGGTTTCGAAATCACGATGTACATCGCTAACCGCTAATTCGTGGTTTGCGAGCCGGTCCTGTACCGGCTGAATAGCGAATTAAGAGAAACGGCTCCATTGGAGCCGTTTTTCGTTATCAGCTAGTTAATAGGACGACCTCGATTTCTGCAATCTGCCCCCTTTTCGCAGAAAATCCGCTCGCTAATCTAGGGTTTAATGATTTTCATGAGCCCAAGCTCCGAGCTTCTCCGCTATGCTTCGCGGTTTTTTAAAATCGATAAGCCATCTCAATGAATATGAAATACACCACCCTGGCGTTAGCCATTTCCGGTTGCTTTGCGGCAGCCGCCACAGCCGCTGAAGAAGAGTCAAGAGTATTGTCACCAGTAGTTGTCACCGCGACCCGCGTCGAGCAAGACAGCTTTGACTTACCCATGGCGATCGACAAAGTGGACCGCCAAAACATCGATAACCAACTACGTATGACGCTGTCCGAATCACTGGCGCGCATACCGGGTATTACGGCGCAAAACCGTAATCAGATGGCGCAAGACCCACAGATTTCGTCGCGCGGCTTCGGTGCACGATCATCCTTCGGTGTGCGCGGTATCAGGGTATACGTCGACGGAATTCCGTTGTCCATGCCGGATGGCATTGGTAACCCGGGCAGCATCGACCTGGATGCGATCGGCAGTATTGAAGTGATGCGCGGACCGTTTTCGGCGATGTACGGAAGTTCGTCGGGCGGCGTGCTGCAGTTAATCACCAAAAAGCCATCCGAGACACCCGTCGTCGGCGGCGATATTCTGTTTGGCAGCTTCAACACCCGCCGCGAGTCTATCGAAGCGTCTGGTACGAATGGTGGCTTGGAGTACTCCCTGAACCTTTCGGACTACTCCTCCAATGGGTTCCGAGCCCAAAGCCGTAATGACAAGCAGCAAGCGACCGTCAAGCTGGGCACGCGCATTGGCGACGATACTAAGCTAACGACGTTGATTAATTGGTTCGATCAATCTGCGCAAGATCCGGGCGGCTTGGTCAGAACCGGAACCGGTACCCAGCAGCCTGGTGCATTCGCCGGCGGCCTCTTCTACGATCCAACTGGAGCGACACGCGGCGCGATCGTTGGCAATACGCGTGTCAGTCGCAGTAACACGCAGGTCGGATTCAATCTGGAAAAGAGCCTGGACGCCAGTAACACCTTGAACATTGTTACGTACGCCGGTCAGCGCGATAATTTGCAGTATCTCGCTACCAGCAATGCCCCCACTGGGGCAATCAGCGGCCGCGCCAGTAGTATTGGTCGCACGTTTTACGGCACTGATGTCCGCCTGACTAACCGCGGCGAAGTGATCGGCAAGGCGTATCAGTTATCGGTCGGTCTGAATGTCGGCTACATGGACGACGCGCGTCTCGACAGAAACGCTAGCAATGGTGAAATTCAAGCCGGCGCGCCCAACCGCGATGAGAAGCAAACTGCATTTAACTTTGATCAGTATGCACAAGGCATGCTTGCACTGGATGAACGCTGGGATTTGCATGCCGGCGTTCGCCATACTCGGCTGAAGCTCGATGTTCAACCCAACGCTGGCGCAACTGCCAATCTGTCCGCGGGCGGTCTATCGTTTGACAAAACGATTCCCGTGGTCGGTCTGGTATTCAAGGCAACGCCTGCCGTTAACTACTACGCCAATATTGGCGCTGGTTTTGAGACACCAACCTTGGTGGAAATTAGCTACGCTGACCCAGCAAATGCCTCTGCCGGGTTAAATCTCGGTCTGAAGCCTTCAACCAGCACGAATATCGAGATCGGTGCGAAGGCTTTACTGTCCGATACCAGCCGCTTAAACGTGGCGCTGTTTGATATCAGCACCCAAAACGAAATCGTGATCGATCGCTTGAACGGCACTACGGCAAGCTACCGCAATGCTGGCCAAACCAAGCGACGTGGCCTTGAGCTGTCGGCAGAGACTTTACTGCATCGCGATTTCACGGCTTATCTCGCCTACACCATGCTTGATGCAACATTCCAGTCGGCTTTTGCGACGGGTACCGGCGCGACTGCACCCGGAAACTTCAATACCGGAACAGTTACAGCAGGTAGCGCCATCCCAGGCACCTACCGCCACCAACTGTACGCAGAGCTTGCGTATCGTTATCGCCCCTACCAATTGGAAACGGCTGTGGAAGGACGCTACAACAGCAAGGTATTCATCAACGATCTGAACAAGGATGAAGCACCGGCCTACACGATTTTCAGTGTCAGAGCATCGTTGCAACAGGTTCAGGGAAAATGGAAGTTTACCGAGTACGCGCGCATCGATAATTTATTCGACGAGACCTATATCGGCTCGGTTCGAGTGAACGATGGCAATACACGTTTCTTCGAACCCGCACCTGGCAGGAACTACTTCGTGGGTGTCAAGGCGAACTACATGTTCTGATCTGACCGCAAGGACAGGCGCCGAGCTTGGATCAGGCGGCCCTGTCCTCTGGATTAGCAGTTTCTTCACCTGCTAAATCGCCCTCAGTAAAGTCAGTGGCTACCTGATCCGTATACTGTAATAGATCAAGCTCCAATTCAGCCTTGTCGACCAAATCCTGCGGCAGCGCGGCTTTGACCGCCACCCCCAGGCGCTCGAAATCCTTAGCCTGTTTGATCAAATTCCCTCGCCCCTGATACAGCTGACCAAACGCTTTGGTGTAGCTGTTACGTGCGGCTTCGAGTTTGCCGCCCAGCTCTTCCATCGACCGAACAAACACCGCCAGCTTGTGATAAAGCTTGCCAGCGCTTTCCGCCAGAGCGGCGCTGTGTGCGTTTTGTTTCTCAAGACGCCATAGCTGTCGCACGATATTCAGGCTGGTGAGCAAGGTAGTGGGCGTTGCTACCAGCACATTGCGCTCGAGGGCTTGCTGAAACAAGCTCTCGTCGGCGCGCAAGGCCTCAACAAATGCAGACTCAACCGGCACGAACATGAACACCATCTCCGGTGAATTCAACTCGCCCAGTTCGAAGTAGCGCCGATCAGCCAGTTCTTTAATACGATCACCGACGGCTTTGACGTGCTCGGATAGCGCCTGCTTGCGGTCGAGTTCATCCTCAGCATTGACGTAGCGGGTGTAGGCATTCAGCGAGACCTTGGCATCCACAATCAGATGCTTGGCATCTGGCAGGTAGATGATCACATCCGGGCGCTGCTTGCCGTCTTCGCTTTTGAAGGTGACTTCGCGTCGGTAATCTTTACCTTCCTGCAGACCAGAACGCGCCAGCACATTCTCAAGAACCAATTCGCCCCAGTTGCCTTGCTTCTTAGCCTGCCCTTTGAGCGCGGTCGCCAGATCATGCGCCTCGGCGGTCATTTGCAGGTTCAAGGATTTCAGACTATCCAATTCAGACTTCAGCATCGCCTGCTGCTGCGCATCTTGGTAATGCATCTCTTCAATGCGTTTCTTGAACTCATTGAGTCGTTCTTTGAAAGGGTCCAGTACATGACCCAAACTCTGCAGATTTTGCTCGCTAAAGCGACGCGATTTGTCTTCCAAAATCGTACTGGCTAGGTTCTGGAATTCTTGCGTCAAGCTCTTGCGTGCTGACTCACTCATTTCTTGCAGACGCAGACGTTGCTCTTCCGCATGGCGCTGCTGCTCCGTGTTGCGTGCGGTCTCCGCCGCCAGCTCGCGTTGCACGGCTGATAACTGCGCCTGCAAATTATTGGCTAACTCTGTGGCCTGCACTAACTGCGTCTCCAGTGCACGCAAGCGCTCCTGAGCTACGGCCTGCTCGGCGCTGTAACGGCCTCTCATCCAAACTGCCATCAGCAGCAAGCCGATTGCCAGACCAACTAGCCACGGCAATACCAAAGCGACATCCATCCAGTTTCTCCCTAGCCTTTATGGGCCAGTTTACCGTGTCGCGCCGCCGATTTCACTTTCC
>JBIKUP010000320.1:0-2767 GCA_044347535.1 Burkholderiaceae bacterium | reverse complement strand
ATTTGGCTGAATCGCTGGATCGAGGTGTTGGTGCTGGTAGCAGGGCTGCTGGTGCTGACGTTCGCCTTGATCCGGCAGCAGCGCACTAGTGCCACATCGCGCCGGTTACAGATTTTTCGAATAGCTTATTTAATTTTCACGCTAGGCTTTATCGGCTGGACGGCGCAGGGCCAGCTCACCATAATTAATATCACTGCAGCGCTAGAGTCTTTACGCGGTGGTGGTGATTTAAGCTTTCTCTTGAGTGATCCCATGAGCGTGATCCTGTGGCTTTTCACGGGGGTAACGCTGTTTGTGTGGGGTAGAGCGACGTTCTGTGGCTGGCTTTGCCCGTTCGGTGCACTGCAAGAATTAGTCAGCCTAATCGCCAACCGTATTGGTGTTCATCAGCGGCGTTTGCGCGCTGCGTTGGATGCCAAACTAAAGCTGATTAAATATGTCGTGCTGGCGACAATTATTGTTTCTATTTTTGTTGCGCCGTCATTCTCGGAAATGGCGGTCAAGGTAGAGCCATTTGAGACAGCGATCAGTTTTCATTTTGTGCGCGACTGGCCGTATATCCTATGGGCAGTTATCTGCTTGGGATTTGGTCTGTTTTTGTATCGTGGGTATTGTCGCTATATATGTCCGCTGGGAGCGGCGCTGGCCGCGGTAAACTTCTTGCAGCGCTGGTCCTGGATACCGCGTCGGGATGCCTGCGGTACGCCGTGTCAGTCCTGTCGACATCGTTGTGAATATCAGGCAATTGCACCCTCGGGAAAAATTCAGTATAGCGAGTGTTTTCAGTGTCTGGATTGTGTTTCAATCTACCAAGATGATCAGCGCTGTTTGCCGCTGATTCAAGAACTTAAACGCGAACATCGCGTGATCCCCGTGCAGTTAAAAGTGGAGTCAACATGAAGCGTCGTCAGTGTCTGGTATGGGGTTGGGGTTTGCTAGGTGTCGGGCTGTCGAATGGCTTGTTGGCCAAGGCGTGGGCTGCAGATCGTGCAGCGTCTGCCGGGAAGCTGGTCTGGCGTGAGCGGGCGTTACTGGGTTTTGGCACTACGCTATGGATCAAGGCGGCGCATGAGAATGCCGATCAGTTGGAAGCTGCGTTGGATGCAGCTGTCAAAGCGATTCGGCATGTCGAGCGACAAATGAGTTTATTCGATGCAGAGAGTTCGATTAGTCGTCTCAATCGGACTGGCAAGCTAGCGCATGCAGACCGTGATCTGTTATCAGTGCTCAGACTGTCGCAGCAGGTAGGCACTAAGAGCGCAGGCAGCTTCGACATCAGCATGCAGCCGCTTTGGCAGCTATGGTCGCAAGCTACCGAGGCGAATCGTCTGCCGTCGGCGAAAGAGGTGGAGCGTGCGCAACGTTTGGTGAACTTGCGTGCCATGGAGCTAACCCCGACATCTGTGCGCTTGAATGCGCCAGGTGCCGCACTGTCGCTGAATGGTGTGGCGCAGGGGTATGCGTCTGATCGTGCGCGCGAGGCGCTACGTAACAACGGTATTCGACACGCGCTAATTGACAGCGGTGAGACTAGCTTGTTGGGGCAGGCCCCCAATGCTTTGCCGTGGCGACTGAAAATCGAAGATGCTGTTACTCATCCAGGAAAACCCGATCAAGTGCGTGCAGGTAGTAGCCCGGTGCTGCAGTCTGATGGTCGTGCGATGTCAACGTCGTCAGATGCGCACACGGTATTTAGTGCGGATCGCCGTCATCACCATATTCTTGACCCGCGTACGGGTTACTCACCACAGCACTGGTCCTCAGTCACGGTGCTGGCACCCAGTTGCGCACTGGCCGATGCATTGACTAAAGTTTTCTTCATGCTGCCGCCTTCGCGCATTGAGTCTGAATGCAGGCGTTGGGGTGTCGATGTTGTCCTGCAAGACAAAGCAGGCAAATGGACTAGTAGCGCTGGTGCAGCGTTACAGCCAGCGCGCGATCTCTGATTTTTAAATACTCACTTTTCCCAGCGCTGCTTGTGATAAACGATAACGGGTACCTCAGCGTGTTCGATGAACCGTTGGGTCTGGCTACCCAATAGCAGTTTGTCGAGTGCATAACGACTAAGCGACGCAATTCCATCTCATGTCTGAGCTTCACAGTCTCCCAGCGTACCAACTGCTTGCGATGTACCGCAGCGGACGGCTTTCGCCGGTTGAAGTGACGAATGCCGTACTTGCGCGTATGGAGCAGTTGAACCCGGCGATTAATGCGTTTTGTTTAGTGGATGCTGAACGAGCGCTAGACAATGCGCGCCAAAGCGAGCAGCGCTGGCAAGCGCATCGCCGTAGCGGCGCAGCGGTAGGGGCGCTGGAAGGAGTGCCAACCTCAATTAAGGATTTAATCCTCACTCGTGACTGGCCGACCTTGCGCGGCAGTCGGACCATCAATCCCGTACAGGCGTGGGAGATTGATGCGCCGGTAACAGCGCGTCTGCGTGAGGCTGGTGCGGTTTTACTCGGTAAAACCACGACGCCGGAATTTGGTTGCAAGGCCGAGACCAACTCACCGCTGCATGGCATCACCCGCAACCCCTGGAACTTGTCATGCACCACCGGTGGATCCTCAGGGGGCGCAGCTGCAGCAGTTGCAGCCGGTATGGGACCGCTCGCGGTAGGTACTGACGGCGCAGGTAGTGTGCGCATTCCTGCCGCGTTTTGCGGCAATGTCGGTTTGAAGCCGAGCTTTGGTCGCGTACCTGCGTATCCGCTATCGCCCTTCGGTACGGTTGCACATCTGGGGCCGCACACCATGAGCGTGATCGATT
>JBIKUP010000194.1:0-4032 GCA_044347535.1 Burkholderiaceae bacterium | reverse complement strand
CGCCCTGATGATGAACGTGATGAAGCAGCCTGATGCACGCGACTGGTTTTCATTGCCGGTTGATGCAAGCGATTACACCGCGAACTTGGAGAAGGGCATTCAGGGTCTGCGCGTGGCTTACTCGCCGACCTTAGGTTATGCCAAGGTAGACCCTGAGGTAGCGCTGCGTGTCGAGGATGCAGTGCATGTGTTGCAGGATCTCGGTGCGCAGGTAGAGCAGTGCGACCCCGGGTTTGCAGATCCCATCGATATCAGTGCCGGGCTTTGGTTCTCGGTGGTGCATCAACTATGGGCGGCCATGTCACCTGAGCAGCAGGCAGTAACCGATCCGGATTTTCAGGCGCAGGCAGCGCAGGGCGCGCACTATACGTTCGCTGATATTCATCGCTTGCAGTTGCGTCGCGCCGAGTTGGGCTCGATGATGCGGCAGTTCATGCAACACTACGATGTACTGGTCACACCAACCGTCGCAGTACCTGCTTTCGAGGCACGCGCTGCCGGTGAAGTGCATTTCGATGCCCAGCAATTCCTCGGCTGGACGCCTTTTAGCTACCCCTTTAATCTCACGCAGCAACCGGCGATTACCGTGCCCTGTGGACTCACCACCGCCGGTCTACCAGTCGGCCTGCAAATCGTCGGGCCGATGTTTGATGATGCCCTGGTGCTGCGAGTCGCGCGCGCGTATGAGTCAGTCAAGCCAGTCGCTCGGCCAGCGATTTAGCTAAGCGTTGGCAGGCGAGGGTTTTTTCGCCATTGATTTTTTCACTCTACGCGGTGATAGAGAATGTGAATCTGTCGTTGTGATTTAAGGTTGGGCATTGAATCAGGTTTCGGGGACTGACGATACACGTTGCTGCAGTATGGCAATATTCGGAAACTTCACGATGGAGAATCTTCATGGCGCTTTCATCAGCGGCAATGGCCGATGCTAAGTTTCACTTTCATCCTTACACCCAGCCACGCGATCTGGAGAAAAATGGCGCGCTGGTGATTGTGGGCGGCCGCGGGGTGCATGTCTCGGACGAGCATGGCAAAGAATACATCGAGGGAATGGCAGGGCTTTGGTGTGCTGCGCTCGGTTTCTCTGAATCGCGTCTGGTTGAGGCGGCTTATCGGCAAATGAGCAAGCTGCCGTACTACCATACCTTCTCTGGCAAGGTCTCTGGACCAGTTTCGACCTTGGTTGAAAAGATGATGGCGTGGGCGCCTGTGCCGATGGCGCGCATTTTGTTTGCGAACTCGGGTTCTGAGTCAAATGACACGGCCGTCAAGTTGGTTCGCTACTATCACAATGCCACCGGCCGCCCGCAAAAGAAAAAAATCATCGCGCGTGCTAAGGGTTATCACGGTGTGACGCTGGCGGCGGCCTCGCTGTCGGGTATCCCGACCATGCACAAGCATTTCGATTTGCCGCTGGCCGACACGATTCGGGTGAGTTGTCCGCATCCTTATCAGTTTGCAACGCCAGACGAAACGCCAGATGCTTTCGCAGAACGTCTTGCGCGTGAATTGGAAGAGACCATCCTGCGCGAGGGCCCCGACACGGTCGGTGCATTCATCGCAGAGCCGGTACAGGGTGCTGGAGGTGTGATCGTTCCACCGCCGGGTTATTTTGCGCTGATTCAACCCATCTTGAAGAAGTACGACATCTTGCTGATCGCAGATGAAGTGGTCTCGGGCTTTGGTCGTCTTGGTAAGCCGTTCGGCACGCAAGTGTATGACTTGCAGCCGGATTTTATTACCGTAGCCAAAATGCTCACCTCAGCCTACATGCCAATGTCCGCGCTTTACATCAGTGATCGGGTGTATCAGGCCGTAGCAGATGCTAGCGCAGAGGTTGGTATATTTGGTCATGGCTATACCTATGGTGGTCATCCGGTAGCCTGCGCGGTGGCATTAGAGGCGTTACAAATCTATGAAGAGCGCGACATTGTCGGTCACGTGAATCA
Organism: Burkholderiaceae bacterium; assembly: GCA_044347535.1. GTDB lineage: Bacteria > Pseudomonadota > Gammaproteobacteria > Burkholderiales > Burkholderiaceae_D > Pernthalerella. The sequence goes on along the minus strand of JBIKUP010000194.1, from coordinate 2,083 downwards.
CGTATCGCCGAGCTTACAGCAAGGTCTACAGAAGTTTCGCGATCATCCATTCATTGGCGATGTGCGCGGTATGGGATTAATCGCTGCGGTTGAATTATCTGCCAACCCTGCGCTTCGACAAGCTTTCCCGCCTGAGCGTGGTGTGGGCGCCTATCTGGTACGACGCGCTCAGGAGCATGGGCTTATTTTGAGAGCGATGGCCGGTGATATTGTGGCTTTCTCGCCGCCGCTCATCATTACCGAGTCAGAGATTCATGCGCTGCTGGAGCGCTTCGAGCGCGCGCTGGACGATACAACAGCTTGGATACGGACTTGGTCGGATTAGCGACGGGTATTGACACCGGGGTTTTGCGCTAGCTGAACGAACTGATCAATCACCTCGCGATTGCGCGCACCTCGGCGACGTACCAAACCAATTTCGGTACCCGGTATTGAGTCGCGCAGCTTTCTAACTTCGATGCGTTCTGCGTCTAGTGTCCAGCGTCTGTAAAGAAAATCGGGCAGGATGGAAATTCCTGCGCCCATGCCGACCAGTGATCGCACTGCCTCGAGTGAGCTTGTGCGCACCCGTACATCGGGCGCCAGACCGTGCCGTCGCCAATGTGCGCGCTGCATATCCTCCATGCGGTCGGCTTCCAGTACGATCAGCGGAGTGCCAACGCACATCTCGAGCGTAAGTTCGTTTTGCGAGGCCAGCGCGTGGCTAGATGACATCCATACTCGGTTGGGGGAGGTCGAGAGCGTTTGCACTTGGAGCGCTTTATCGTCCAGTGCATTCGCGATCATTAGCGCGATGTCGACTTCGCCGTTAATCAGAAGGTGCTCGAGAAAGGGTGGTGAGTCTTCCAAAATCTCGACTCGCACCTCGGGGTGGGACCGTTGAAACCTACCCACCAGGTCGGCTAGGCAGTAACCCGCCATTAAGCTGGTGACACCGATGGTGATTGATCCTGTCAGCTCCCTGTCATCATCGTGGGTGATTGCACCAGCTTGGGTCACTGCTGACATGACTTGTCTGGCTTTTGCCTCGAAGCGGTATCCTGCTTGGGTAAGCTCCATGCCGCGGGGTTGCCGTTCGAATAAGGGTGCACCTAAAGTAGTTTCTAATTCTTGAATACTTTTGGTGAGCGCGGACTGTGCGATGTTGACCAGACGCGCCGCAGCAGCAATCGAGCCGGTATCGCAGACGGCTAAGAAGTATCGAAATTGCTTTAATGTGAAGTGTTTATTCACGCTGATCGATTATTTTTCTGATGCGTCGCAACAAGCTTTGTCTGCTATCTAAAAAACAGAACGCGACCTAGTGGAATATTGAACTTCTCGCATTCAGGGGTCAAGCGATAAGGTTCATCACATGGCACGCGGGTTTTCGCGCGCGAGCCACGTCGTGCGTCAGTGAATAGTAGAAAGATAATTTCCCGATCCCTCACCCAGATCATCGGAGGCACATCATGAGCACTTTTCAGCGTACCGCAGCGGCATTAGTCTTGACCGCGTTTACCGGCGCAAGCATTGCGCAGACCCCGTTACAAAAAATCGGCAAAGGCGAAGGGAGTGTTGATATCGTCGCCTGGGCTGGTTACATCGAACGTGGTGAAACAGACAAAGCATTCGACTGGGTCACTGACTTCGAGAAAAAAACCGGTTGTAAAGTCAATGTCAAAACTGCGGGCACCTCAGATGAGATGGTCGCGCTGATGAATGAAGGCGGCTTTGATTTGGTGACCGCGAGTGGAGATGCCTCGCTCAGATTAATCCGTGGCAAACGGGTACAACCCATCAATACCAGCCTGATTCCAAGTTACAAGAACGTCGACCCAAGACTGCAAAAAGCACCTTGGCACTTCGATAACAATACCCACTATGGTGTGCCGTACCAGTGGGGTTGGAATGTGTTGATGTATAACACCAAGGTATTTGGCAACAAGAAGCCAACGAGTTGGAACGTAGTATTCGAGGAGCAAACACTCCCAGACGGCAAGAGCAACAAGGGTCGTGTTCAGGCATTTGACGGTCCGATTTATATCGCCGACGCTGCGCTCTACCTGAAAAAGAAAAATCCTTCGCTAGGCATTGTGGATCC
>JBIKUP010000060.1:0-6853 GCA_044347535.1 Burkholderiaceae bacterium | reverse complement strand
CAGCATGTACAACAAGAACAGCATGGATAGCTCGGAAGGCTGGCGCCTGAACAAAGCAAAGCCCTGTTTGATCCAGCCAATACCCTCTTTCGCTGCGATGCTATCCATCAGCCTAGTCCTTCGACGGGGTGTTCTATCCGGTGCCGAAGAATGCGCTCGAAATGCGTCGGGTCGTGTGCCGTCAGCATCTCGGCTTCGCGTGGCAAATAAAAATCATACAGCCGTGAAATCCAGAACCGCAGCGCTGCCGCGCGCAACATGGCGGGCCATGCGCCCGACTCTTCCGAGGTGAAAGGACGAACCGCATGATAGGCATCGAGCAGAGCGCGCACGCGTGCCGCATCCGTTGCGCCTGAATCCAGATCGATGCACCAGTCGTTCACTGTAACCGCCACATCAAACAACCAGCGGTCGCAACCGGCAAAATAGAAATCGAAAAAGCCCGACAGCTGCTCACCATTAAACATGACGTTGTTGCGGAACAGATCGGCATGGATCGGTCCATTGGGTAAGGACGGGTAGATGGTCGATGCTGCAAAGTTTTCTTGAAACTGCATCTCTGCGCGCAACAGCTGTTGGTTGTCATCAGTCAGGTAGGGCAGCACGACGGGCGTTGTTTCGCGCCACCAGCTTAGGCCGCGCAGATTCGGCTGGTAAGCGGGATAGTCTTGCGCTGCCAAGTGCATACGCGCCAGCATGGCACCAACACTGGCGCAATGCGGCGGTTGTGGTGCGGGTACCCAGTCGCCATGCAGTCGGCTGACGATAGCCGCGGGCTTGCCTTGCAAGCGGTGCAGGATCTCGCCTTGGTCATTGGCGATCGGCGCCGGCACAAGCACATCGCGCTCGGCAAGATGGCGCATCAGATTCAAATAAAACGGCAGCTGCTCGAAGCTGAGTTTTTCGAAAATCGTGAGCACGTACTCGCCGCGATCGGTGAACAGGAAAAAATTACTGTTCTCGATACCGGACGAAATGCCCTGAATGGAGCGCACTGTACCGATCGGAAACTTGGTCGCCCAAGGAATGATCTCGTCAAGCGTAACCGGGGTGAAAACTGCCATGGTGGATATAAAAATGCCCGGCGGCGCCGGGCGCAGAATTCATCGGTTGGGTGGAGGCATGACGCCGCGGTCATCAACGGGCTTGGACCGGAATTGAATAATTTCCCAGGTCGCTGCGCGTCCGCCTTCTTGATAATACGGGATCTGCTCAGCCGGCGTGACATGATAAACACTGTCGCCACGTTGGACCCGAACCGAGGTGACAGCGTTTTGTTCGCGAACTTGCGTAATCTTGGTCCGCCCGTCTGGTATCAGACTGCCTGCGTATGGATTGTCCAGCAGGTTCTCACCCGAGGCAACAGTCGACAAAATTGATAACACAGCACCAACACCGAGCAGCCGGGACTGACGCAGTAGGGTAGCTAGCGATTTCATCGGTATCCCCGCAGTGAGCGCCACTATTCGGGCGCGATGGCTCATTCTAACAAACCATCTCCAAGCTAACTCGGACCTCGGGCAAGCCTCGATCCTGACTCACCCCGGCCGCTACCCCTTATGCCACCCCGACAGGGTCTCAAGCAGCCGTTTGTGCCGGGGAACTCTGCGATAATCAAAACGATGAACAAGACCTTGTTGTTGGTGGATGGCTCGAGCTACCTGTACCGAGCCTTTCATGCGATGCCGGATTTGCGCAACTCAGACGGCGTGCCCACGGGTGCGATCTACGGCATGATCAATATGCTGCGTCGGCTGCGCCAAGACTATGCCGCCGACCATATCGCCTGCGTGTTTGATGCCAAGGGCAAGACCTTTCGCGACGACATGTACCCCGAGTACAAGGCGCATCGGCCATCCATGCCCGAGGACTTGGCCCGACAGATCGAACCCATCCACGAAGTCGTCAGGGCACTCGGCTGGCCGATTCTGATGGTCGAGGGTATTGAAGCCGATGATGTGATTGGTACGCTGGCCACCGAGGCAACAGCGCTAGGCTTGAAAACCATCATCTCAACGGGTGACAAAGACTTAGCGCAACTGGTGAATGATCAGGTCACCTTGGTCAACACCATGAGCAATGAGACCTTGGACCGTAACGGTGTGGTCGGCAAATTCGGTGTGCCTCCCGAGCGCATTGTTGATTACCTCACCTTGGTCGGCGATACCGTGGATAACGTCCCCGGCGTTGAGAAGGTGGGCCCTAAGACAGCGGTCAAGTGGTTATCGCAATACGACAGCTTGGATGGTGTGATTACACACGCCAATGAGATTGGCGGTGTGGTCGGCGAAAATCTGCGCAAGGCCCTCGACTGGTTACCCCTCGCACGTCAGCTCGTCACCGTGAAGTGTGACTGTGATTTGTCCGGGCATCATGAATCAGTTCTAGCCTCGTTACAGCAGAGCGCAGAAGATAAATTAGCGCTGAAAGCCTTCTTCGAAAAAATGGGTTTTCGGACCTGGTTGCGCGAATTAAATGCAGCGCTCGCTGCTGGCAATGAAACAACACCCAATGGTGAGTCTGGTGCCTTATTTGCAGCGTACGCCGCAGATGAAAATGACACACCTTCAGTACCTGCAGCACCGGTGCAGAAACACTATGAGGCCATCTTCTCCGATGCCCAGTTGGATCAATGGATTGAAAAAATCAATGCCGCTGCGCTGACGGCACTGGATACTGAGACCACTTCACTCGATGTCCTTCATGCAGAGCTGGTGGGTATCTCACTCTGCTGCGAGCCTGGTGTGGCAGCGTACATTCCGGTAGCGCATCGCTATCCGGGTGCGCCAGCGCAGTTGTCACGTGGCCATGTCCTAGCCAAGCTCAAGCCTTGGCTGGAAGATGCTACCAAGCCGAAGGTGGGACAGCACCTGAAGTATGACTGTCATGTGCTGCAGAATTACGGTATTCATGTGCAGGGGATTGTGCATGACACACTACTGGAATCGTATGTGGTGGAGTCCCATCGTAGCCATGATATGGACAGTCTCGCACTGCGTTGGCTGAACCGAAAAACCATCAGCTATGTCGAGATCTGTGGCAAGGGTGCTTCTCAGATCGGCTTTGATGAGGTCGATATCGAGCGTGCGACGGAATACGCTGCTGAAGATGCAGACATCACCTTTCAGCTGCACCAAACGCTTTGGCCAAAAATCGACAAGGTCGATGGGCTGCGGTTTATTTATCAAACCATCGAGCTGCCAACTTCGCGTGTACTACAGCGTATTGAGCGCAATGGGGTATTCATTGATGTTCAACGTTTGCAAGCGCAATCGCACGAGCTAGGCACTAAGCTGCTGCAACTAGAGCAGCAGGCGTATGAGCTGGCCGGTCAACCATTCAATCTGAATTCACCCAAGCAGTTAGGCGAGATTTTTTTCGAGAAGCTGAAACATCCTGTCGTAAAAAAAACTGCGAGTGGCGCACCATCGACGGATGAAGAGGTATTGCACAAACTGGCCGAGGATTATCCGCTACCGAAGTTACTGCTTGAGTATCGTGGCTTAGCCAAGCTGAAGTCGACCTATACCGACAAGCTGCCGAAAATGGTGAACCCGACCACGGGCCGCGTGCATACCAACTACGGGCAGGCAATCGCCGTGACAGGCCGCTTGTCGTCCAATGATCCGAATCTACAAAATATTCCGGTACGTACTGCCGAAGGGCGCCGTATCCGCGAAGCCTTCATTGCCTCGCCCGGTAATGTAATTGTCTCTGCCGATTACTCACAAATTGAATTACGCATCATGGCGCATTTGTCTGAAGACCCCGCCATGTTGCGCGCATTCGCCGCAGGCGATGATATTCACCGCGCCACTGCCGCAGAGATTTTTGGTGTCAGCCTGGATGAGGTGCAAGCCGAGCAGCGTCGCGCCGCGAAGGTGATTAATTTTGGCCTGATCTATGGCATGAGCGCATTCGGTCTGGCGGGCAATCTCGGCATTGAGCGCGCCGCAGCGCAGATGTATATGGAAAAATACTTCAACCGCTTCGCCGGTGTAAAACGATTCATGGATGACTTGCGACAGCAAGTCAAGTCGCACGGATTCGTTGAAACCGTATTTGGTCGACGCTTGTGGCTGCCCGAAATAAATTCACCCAACGGGCCGCGCCGACAGGCCGCCGAGCGCGCCGCGATTAACGCGCCGATGCAGGGGACAGCAGCCGATCTGATCAAACTAGCGATGATCGCCGTACAAGACTGGCTAGACAAAGAAAAGCTGAAATCACTCATGGTGATGCAAGTGCATGATGAATTGGTGCTGGACGTGCCACTGGACGAGCTGGAACAGGTCAAGCAAACCTTACCGCAGCTGATGGCCGGTGTTGCGCAGTTGAAGGTGCCGTTGGTGGCGGATTTGGGATTCGGCCCCAACTGGGAGCAAGCTCACTGATCGCCTGGCGAAATCGGTCGCTGGCTGCGTCCGGCCACGTAAAATAGCGGGTTTCTACAAACGCTACGGCGTATTTCACCGTAACGGCAACCGAGGAAATTCAAATCGACCCCACGCTGTCATCGATCCTGCTGGCCACGACCCTGGCCGGGGTGATCAGTATCTCTGCTGCTGCCTTCTTGTCTTATGCCTTGCTGTCCAAGATGGTGGATCGCATGGTTAGTCTGTCGGTCGGGCTGCTGCTGGCGACTTCGCTGCTGCATGCGTTGCCGGAGGCATTTGAGTCGAATGCCAGTCCGCATTCCTTGTTCGCTACATTGTTGGCGGGGCTGCTGGGGTTTTTCCTGCTCGAGAAGTTGGCGATTTTGCGTCACTCGCACCACTATGAGGGGGATGGCCATGATCATGCGCATGGGCATGATGCGGATGAGGCGGGTACAGCGGGTTGGATGATTCTGGTCGGTGACAGTTTGCATAACTTCACCGACGGCATATTGATCGCTGCGGCGTTTCTGGCGGATCCGAAACTCGGGCTGATCACCGCGCTGGCGATTACGGCGCACGAGATTCCGCAGGAGATTGGCGATTTCATCGTGCTACTCAACGCTGGCTTCACCAAACGGCGCGCGTATTTTTATAACCTGATCAGCAGCCTGATGGCAGTGATCGGTGGCGTGGTGGGCTACTACACACTCGGCAATGGCATCGACCTGATTCCTTATGTGCTGGTGCTGGCGTCGTCAGGCTTTATTTATATTGCAGTGAGCGACTTGATGCCGCAGATGCAGCGCCGTGCCACATGGCGTGACACGGTACCGCAGGTGATCTTGATTGCTTTGGGAGTCGGTTTGGTGCTGTTGTTCACGCATCACGTGCCCATCAACTAAAATTCAGCGCGCGCGCCGATGTGCGACGCGCGTTTTTCAGAGACTTTTACGGCGCTACTCGCCGACAGCAATCGGCCTCGCTGGGTCCGAACTCCACTCGCTCCACGAGCCGGGATAGAGTAAAGCCCCAGGCAAGCCCGCAACCTCCATCGCTAACAAGTTGTGGCAGGCCGAGATGCCCGAGCCGCATTGCATGATGGTGTGCTCTGGGCTTTTAATCAGTGCGGCGTACTCTGCGCGTAATGCATCTGCCCCTTTGAACCTGCCATCGGCTTGAAGATTGTCTTTGAACCAGCGGTTCTTCGCGCCGGGTATATGGCCAGCCACCGGGTCGATGGTCTCGTTCTCACCGCGAAAGCGATCGGATGCACGTGCATCAAGCACCAGCCTCGCGCGTGCCGATAAATTTGCCAGTACATCATCTGCACTCACGGTGCCCACCATCGAGGGTTGCAGCGTGATCGAGCCACGCGGACGGTTAATGACGGCTTGGGTCAGCGCACCACCTTCTGCTTGCCAGGCAGATAGCCCGCCGTTCAGCACGGCGACACTTTTATGCCCCACCCAGCGCAGCATCCACCAAACGCGTGCTGCGAACATGCCGCCGTGGGCATCATAGGCAATTACTTGCGAGTTGGGATAAATCCCCCAGCCGCGCAGCGTTTCAATAAAGTCCGCGGGCGAGGGTAATGGATGACGGCCACGAAACTCGCCATGTGGCCCGGCGGACTTGTCCGACAAGTCGCGGTCGGAGTCCGCATGTTGCGCACCCGGGATATGGCCGGCTGCAAAGTCGCTTGCGCCTGCCGTAGGGTCGGTGAGCTCGGCACGGCAATCAAGAACAACAAACACCGGGTTGTCGAGGTGTAGCTTCAACTCCGCCGCGGTGATCAGCGTGGTGAACGACATCAGCAAGTCTCCTGTTGGATTTATTGTTGAGATGAAGTGCTGCTACTACTGCGTGCATTATAAAAGGTGGCCGCGACACCGCTGATTAGAATAATCAGGATGCCCAGCCAGCCACCCACATCCAGCGTGTCGTTCCAGAGCAATATGCCCCACATACTCGAGAACACAATGCCGGTGTATTGAAGATTAGCGGTGACTAGCATTGATCCCAGACGGTAGGCGCGTGTCATCGCCACTTGTGCAATGGTGGCAGTAATGCCGATCGCGAATAGCAGCAGAAAATCGCGCGGAGATAAACCAGCAAACAGGTGCAAGCTGCCGGTTTCCCACCAGTTATCAATTAGCCCGCTGACCAACCCACCCAACACGCCGCTGGCAGAAAAATAAAACACGACGCGGTATTCCGGTTCACCCATTTGACCAAGGCGCTTGACCTGAATATAGGCGAGTGCAGAGATGAACCCAGAGATCAGTGCGGTCAGACCACCGACCCACTGCTCGGCATGAATGGTTGGCTTGAGCAGTAAGGCAACGCCCATGAAGCTGGTGACAATGGCGGCGGCAAGACCCCACTCGAACCGTCGTGTCTTATGCCACCAGCCCAGCGTGAAGACGATGGCAGCAATCCAGATCGGCGCCATGTAGTTAAGCGTCATGGCGGTG
>JBIKUP010000059.1:0-6908 GCA_044347535.1 Burkholderiaceae bacterium | reverse complement strand
GGCTTCATCATTCGCACGATGGCAGAAGAAGCGAGTGAGGAAGATTTATCGATGGATCTTTCTTATCTGCGTAAAACTTGGGAGCAAATTACCCTGCTTTCAAAAACCGCACCGCCGCCCGCGCTTTTACATGAAGATTTGTCGCTATCGCACCGCGTGCTGCGAGACTTTGTCGGCGAGCTGACTGCAACCATACAAATCGATTCGCGCGAGAATTTTCAGAAACTCAGCGAATTCGGTACGACCTATACACCCTCGGTACTGCCAAAACTCACCCACTACACGGGCGAGCGGCCATTATTTGATTTGTATGGTGTCGAGGAAGAGATCGAAAAAGCGCTGGGACGTCGCGTCGATCTGAAATCAGGTGGGTATTTGATCATCGAGCAAACCGAGGCCATGACCACCATTGACGTCAATACAGGCAGTTATGTCACTGGCCGTAATTTTGACGATACGATTTTCAAGACTAACTTAGAAGCCGCACATGCCATAGCGCGTCAGCTTCGACTACGAAATCTTGGTGGCATCATCATCCTTGATTTCATCGATATGGAGAATATCGAACATCGCGAAGCGGTATTGGCAGAACTGCATAAAGCACTCGCGCGCGACCGGACCAAAGTCACCGTCTCGGACTTCTCCTCACTCGGCCTGGTGGAGATGACACGCAAACGCACCCGTGAATCACTCGCGCATATCCTATGTGAGTCCTGCCCTGCCTGCCATGGCAAAGGCCAGGTCAAAACACCACGTACCATCTGCTATGAAATCTTGCGCGAGTTACTGCGCGAGGCCAAGCAGTTCAATCCCCGCGAATTCCGAATCATCGCTTCGCAGCTTGTGATTGATTTGTTTCTTGAGGAAGAGTCGCAGCATCTGACGATGCTTGGCGATTTCATTGGCAAGCCAATTTCTTTGCAAGTGGAGACTGCGTTTCATCAAGAGCAGTACGACATTATTCTCATGTAGCGCCAGCACATGGCATCAGCCTCTGTGATCGACCCCGACATCATCATTACTAATCTGCATCGGCGGTATACCGGCGTATCGGGCACCATTAACGCACTGCTACCGGTTCAGTCGCGCGATCTCCGTATCGGATTCGTCGGTACCGATTTACCCGGCGCCAAAATCGCTGAGGCTGTCAATCCCAATAACTTTGTACGGCTATCCCTCTGGCAGGCGATTCGATTAAGCCGACAACCACTCGCTCATGGCCGTAAGCGTATTTGGCATGTGCGACGTGACCCGGAAATGATGATCGGGATTGTTTTGCGAGACTTGCTGCGCTTTCCTATTCGGCTGGCATTTACCTCAGCCGCCAAGCACCGACACTCTTGGTTTCCACGTTGGCTCATCAGCCGTATGGATGCGGTCATCGCGACCACGCCTGAAGCAGCCGCCTTTGTACCCAATACCAGTAAAGTCGTATTTCATGGGGCGAGTCTTGATCGCTTCTCGCCGCCGGAAGATAAACGGTCGGTGTGGCGCGAATCCGGTCTTCCGGGTCGATATGGCATTGGTGTTTTCGGCCGCATTCGCCCCAGTAAGGGGACGGATATCTTTGTTGATGCGATGCTGCAGGTGCTGCCTGATTTTCCCGACTTTACCGCAATCATTTGTGGCTTGTGTCAGCCCACAGAGCAATCCTTTAAACAAGCGATGCTGGATAAAATCGCATCATCTGGCCAAAGTGAACGGATTGTTTTTCTCGGCGATCTGCCGCTCGACGATATTCCGGTCTGGTACCGCAATGTGACTATCATGGTTGCCTGCCCACGGTATGAGCCTTTCGGGATCACCCCGCTAGAAGCAATGGCAAGTGGTTGCGCTGTCATTGCTAGTCGCACCGGCGCGTTTGAGCATATTGTTGAACCCGAGCAGACGGGCCTTTTAGTGCCTACCGATGATGTAGAGGCGCTGGCGAAAGCCTTACGTGAGCTTATGTCAGACCCGGAGCAAGCAATCGCCATGGGACAGCGTGGACGGGAGCGCGTTGCAGCCAAATTCTCGATCGAGCAAGAGGCCGCTGGTATTCAGTCTGTATATGCAGCGCTCAAAGATTAGGTAGACAGACAACCATAATGCTGACAGCCGATTCTGTAACAGCTATTTCTGTTACCCATAACAGCCACCACTGCGTTGATGCCTTGGCAAAAAGCCTCGCGGCATTCAGTCGCATCATTATTGTTGACAACGGCAGCAGCGACGGTTGCCCGGAAAAAATCGCGCATGTACTTCCCCACGCACATCTCATCCAAAGTGAGCGCAATCTCGGGTTTGGTGCTGCGAATAACCGCGCTCTGGATCTAGTACAAACCCCTTACGCTTTATTGCTCAATCCGGATTGCATCGTCTTACCGAGTGAAATCGAGCACCTGCTAACAGTCGCAACGGCATACCCTGACGCAGCAGTTATCGCGCCGCAGCTAGTACGGGCTGGCGGATTGTATGAGATAAGTTACCGATGGCCGACCGGCACATGGCGCTCGAACGGTCCGATTGCGAATGGCGCCTGCTGCGTTGGCTTCGTCAGTGGCGCGGCCATGCTACTGAATATGGCGGTGATGCGCGAGATCGGGTTTTTTGATGAACGTTTCTTTCTTTATTATGAAGACGAAGACCTCTGCCAGCGTGTATTCAGCGCCAAGCGCCAAATCATCGTTGCGCCAGAGGCTCGCTTCACCCATCTTTCGAGAGGCTCGGTGCGCGGCAAGCACCCGCTCCGTGCGGAGTTTTTCCGTGGCTATCATCACGCACAGTCAAAACTGATTTTTGAGCAAAAACACCACAGCACCCTGAGTGCTAACAAATTGCGCTGGCGTACACTGTTATTGGCAGTGTTAACCCTCATCCCACGAATGCTACTGCCCCAACCTCGTTATCTCGCCCGACTATTCGGACGGATTATTGGTCTATCTCAGTTTCAAGCAAGCCAGTTTCAGTGAAGTGGCATTGAGTCGCCTTGATCAGATATGGTAGGCTCCAGCCCATCTTTTTGTCTTAACCATTATTATTTTTATCATGGCACACATGATCCCCGTCGTTCTATCAGGTGGCTCCGGCTCACGGCTTTGGCCTCTTTCGCGCTCCACCCGACCCAAGCAATTTCTCGGCGTAACCGAGCAGCAGACACTGTTTCAACTCACACTTGAGCGCGTGCGACAGCTTGATGGCGCAGACGCGCCCATTATTGTTGCAAACCATGAGCATCGTTTTCTTGCTGCCGAGCAAGCTCGCGTTATGGGCATCAATCCTGCCGCGATCATGCTAGAGCCAGTTGGGAGAAATACTGCGCCAGCTATCGCAGTTGCTGCCATACAGGCGCGGGCAGACGGCAATGATCCTTTGATCTTGGTAACGCCTTCGGACCACATCATTAGCAATACGGCCGCTTTCGCTCAAGCAGTGACCCTTGCCAGTGAAGCGGCATTGGAAGGCTTGCTCGTCACTTTCGGCATTGTTCCTGATCGTGCCGAGACGGGCTATGGCTATGTGATGGCCGGCGAGGAACTGAATTCTTCCGGTGTTCATCGAGTTGCTCGCTTTGTAGAAAAGCCAGATCTTGCAACTGCGCAAGCCTATGTGTCTTCAGGGGAGTATCGCTGGAACAGCGGCATGTTCATGTTCCGCGCATCTGCATTTTTGGAGGAACTCGGCATTCATCGACCCGATATTCGAGAGGCAGCAGAAAAGGCTTGGCGGGGTGCCAATCAAGACCTTGAATTTATCCGGTTGAATACAGAAGCGTTTGCCGCCTGTCCTGCAGATTCGGTCGACTATGCAGTGATGGAAAAAACCGCGAATGCCGCGATGGTGTCACTAGATGCCGGCTGGAACGATGTTGGCGCATGGCCCGCAGTTTGGGAATCGCAGCCAAAGGATGATGTCGGTAACGCTGGTCGTGGCGATGTCATGTTCGAGGCCTCCTCACGTTGCTATGTACATGCTGATCATCGACTGGTCGCATTACTTGGAACGGAAGATTTATTTGTGGTCGAGACCTCTGACGCTGTACTGGTTGGGCATAAAGATCATGCACAAGATGTGAAAAAGATTGTTGAGCGACTACAGCGCAGCAACCGCAAAGAAACTGATTTTCATCGCGAGGTATTTCGGCCGTGGGGATCATTTGACTCGATCGATCAAGGCGATAAGTACCAAGTTAAACGAATCACGGTTGCGCCGGGGGCTAAGCTATCGCTGCAATACCACCATCATCGGGCTGAGCATTGGATCGTGGTGAGTGGTACCGGCAAAGTACGAATTGGTGATCAGACTCAACTACTGGCGGAGAATCAGTCGGTTTATATTCCTATTGGAGAAACTCATTCTCTTGAGAATCCCGGTGCAATCCCGCTCGAATTGATCGAGGTACAGTCAGGTTCTTATCTTGGCGAAGATGACATTGTCAGGCTAGAAGATATCTACGGGCGAGCTTGAAGTCGGTAGTAGCAAGACAGATTTAATATCGATCATGGATAGGGACGCCTTATATCGGCTAGAAGCCATCTGCAAGCCTAAGCCGACGTTGATTTAATCGGTGATTTGCGCGGACGATTGTTCGTCAGAGGAGTGCCTGACATCACCTGCTGGTACTTCAAGAGATAATCGGCGGCCATGCGGTGAGCGCTGAAGCGGGACCTTGCATGCTCATGGCATGCCGCGGCATCAAAGCGACGCTCACGAATAGCGCTAGCAAGCTCAGCTAAATCATTCGACAAAAATCCTGTCTCACCCGTCACTAATTCAGGAAGTGATCCCCGCGAACTGGCGAAAACCGGACATCCGAAATACAAACTTTCAATGACCGCCAGACCGAATGGCTCATCCCAAATAACGGGAAAGACCAGCCCGCGAGAAACACTTAGCAAATCGATCTTCTGTTGGCCGCCGACCATCCCGAAAAACTTAACCCTGGTTGACAAGGTCAATCGAAAGCCACGCTTAAAATTCAGCCGATATCCACCCAGTACAGCCAATATCTCGTTAGCATCACGCGCCACTTCCATAGCACCGCGTAAATTCTTAACCTTCCATGCCGCATTACCCAGAAAATGTAGCCACTTTCTAGGCCTTGCCAATTCAACTGGGCCATAGAGTGACCAGTCGAGTCCATTGTGAACAAACTGATCGGCACCAAAGCGTCTGGCGTGATTTTCTGACACAAACACTGAATTGATCGGCATATCGCGCGGTGCAGTCTCATTACCGTGCTGCGTATACAGATACGGCAAGAAATCGACATCCGGGTCAAAATCAGGCCGATTATGAAAGTGAACAAGGTCTATATTTTTCGGTATCTGTAGTTTTAGACTTTGCCGCGGATCGATGAAAGAGACCTCTGCGAATGAACAGGTAGTCCCCTCGGCAGCGAGTAAATGAACGCGATGGCCCATTTCGCTAAGCGCATTAGCTAAATCCCAAACCACCCGCTCTGTCCCGCCATAGGCGAAAACGGGGAGTCTTGCATGACAGATTAGTGCTATGTTCAATTGAACTTAAGGATTGAATTGACTATCACGGGTATCTAAATTGATTTCTTGAACAAAGCTCTATGCCCTAAGACAGCAACGCTAAACGCCGCTTTTCATTGATAAGTAGTCCGACAAGCAGGATTGCCCAAGACGCATACATCGTTCTGAAAATACTCACACCAAATACAGAAATAGACAGGCCAAATTCAAAATAAAGTAAAACAAGCAGAATACCGAAAGTTGAAATTGCCTTGATTGAATCTGTTGAATGATTTCGGTATCGCCAAAATGCAAAAAATACACCGAGGTGAACTGCGAATGCACTTAATACCCCGAGAATACCCTGCCTTGAGAACAGGTTGATTAGATCATTGTCGATTGAAAACGTACTGTATACATGTTTATCGCCCACCATCTGTTTTTCAATCATCACCTTGTCGACCAACCCAGCATTCACCGCAGCTTGAATCACCTCTAACTGGCCTTGTCTTCCTAGCCCGAGAATTGGACTGTGCGCACCCGCCAACATACCCGCCTTGAAAGCCTCAAGGCGGATACTTGCCGAACCCTCAGTTATCTGCCCAGTTTGAACCCATGTTTTTGCACCATGGTAAGCACTGATAACACGATCAACTACCGGCAGCTTCGGCACTAAACTCGCAAAAAGGGCTAGCGTGATCAGAATTCCAGAAACAATCGCAAGGCGCTTAAAGATATGTAAAGAACGAAGCGCTGCATTGGCCAGAAGTAGAATCACCATGATCACGGAAAGCCAACCGCCTTTGGAACCACTTAACAGCGAGGTTGTCATTCCTGCCACCCCTCCTGCCAACAAATAGGTCCGGCTTAGGGCACTCTGAAAAGTAGACCTACAGTAAAACAATCCGATAAAAGCCCCAGTGCCTAATATGATTGCTGTGTCACCAAAGGTAATCGGGTTAGCGAATCCAAATGCCCGCCCAAGATCGAGGAAATAGACCTGAACAACAGCAATAAGAAAAGCCAATAAAGCCCCGCTCGAGCAACCTAACCAAAAATATAGTGGGTTGGGATTGCCTTGAGTCACTGCAAGCAAAATAAGTGGCGAGAGGATGAAGGGAAGAATGTTGCCGAAGTCTTTCGCAGGTTCGTGATGATAGATAGTCAAAAAAACATGCAATACGACAAAGATAAAAAAACCCCATAACATCGGGACATCTTTTATCAACTGAATGCTGTCAGCCAATGTGACCTGTCGCCTTGCAATCATCGCGATACCAATGACCGAATAGATGAGCACTCCTAACCAATAACCGCCTGGAAAACCCAAAACCAGTGCCGGAATCAGAAACAGGCTAATGTTGATAACTTTGTGCCGCATCGAATTATTCAGAAACTAGCTCTTCGAGGAATTTCTTAACACTCATGTAATTAGCCTCTGCAGAGAAC
>JBIKUP010000058.1:0-7048 GCA_044347535.1 Burkholderiaceae bacterium | reverse complement strand
CTGAGCTATATGGGCGAGCAGCCCCTTATTTTGTCGGATGATCACACCACCGAGCTACGGGCTTACCTTGATGTCTTGCTTCGCCATGCTTGGATGATCGGCTGGGTGACGTTAATCGTCACGCTCCTTGGCACCTTGTATGCCTTCACAGCTCGACCAGTGTATGAGACCAGCCTGATGGTCCAAGTCGAAGAGAAGGGGCAGCGTGATCCGAAAAACATTCTCGGCGAAGCAGGCGCCATTATTGACTACAAGACCGCAGCGTCAGCAGAGGTCGAGTTACTACGATCACGCCTGGTCATTGCGCGTGCGATTGATCGGCTGGGTTTGAATGTCAGCGCCCGGCCCGAGCGCTTCCCCATCATCGGTGGCTTGATCGCGGCAACAGGCCTTGCGGAGTACGTACCTCCACTGCGTGGTCTGGGTGGTTACGCCTGGGGCGATGAACGTATCGAAGTGGGTATGTTCGATGTGCCGGAATATCTTGAAAATCGCTCGTTCAGCTTGCGTGTACTGGGCGGTGGTCGATACCACCTCAGTGATGCAGATAGCGGTATTAGTATCGAAGGTCGGACCGGACAAAGCCTGAGCGAGGTCACTGCATATGGTCCGCTCGATCTACGCATCGACAAGCTGATAGGTGTGGTGGGTACACGATTCGCACTGGTCTGTCGATCACGTGTTGTGGCGATCGAGGCAGTACAGAAAGCGCTGGATGTTCAGGAAGTTGGCAAGCAGTCCGGCGTGATTGTAGCCACGCTGAAGGGAGGCGGTGGGGTTGAGGTCTATCGACTTCTGACCGAGATCAGCCGTGAGTATCTTGCGCAAAATGGTGCGCGTCGTACCGAGGAAGCTGATCGCTCGCTCGCCTATCTGAATCAGCGACTACCCGAGGTCAAGCAACAGCTGGAGCAAGCTGAGGCCCGCTATAACGCATTCCGTAATACGCATGGCGCGGTCGATGTTGGGGAAGAGGGTAGGCTCAACTTGCAACGATCATCGGCGGCACGCACACGCAAAATCGAGCTAGAGCAAAAGCGAACTGAGCTACTGTCGCGCTATACCGCGGCGCATCCCGCAGTCACCGCGATTGACCAGCAAGTTCGAGAGCTGGCACAAGAGCTACGCGATACCGCAACCCAGCTTCGGCAATTACCACTGCTGGAGCAAGAGATGGTGCGGCTGGCTCGCGAGGTGAAGATCAATAGCGAGCTTTACACCGCACTCATCACCTCGGCGCAGCAACTGCAACTGATCAGGGTTGCGCGGACCAGTAATGTACGTTTGATTGATACACCTGAACGGCCAGATCAACCGGTGACACCAAATCGCCCACGCATTATTGCGGTAGCGATGTTCCTCGGTATTTGTATTGGCGTGCTACTTGCCTTCTTACGGCGTTCGATTCGTCGCACTGTTGATGACCCGGAGCAGCTTGAGCGCATGTTCGGCCTACCGATCTATGCCAGCATCCCGCATAGTCAGATACAACAGACACTGGTGGCGACCAGCCGTGATCCGACCAAACTACCGCTCCTGTCGCGAGTCGCGAGCATGGATGTAGCTGTCGAAGGCTTACGCAATTTACGAAGCGCGCTGCAGTTCTGCATGAAGCAAAGCAGCAATAACATTGTTCTGATCACCGGCCCGACCGAAGGCATCGGAAAATCGTTTTTATCGGTGAACCTAGCAGCCCTCATGGCGGCCTCCGGAAAGCGCGTACTACTGATTGACGGCGATTTGAGAGATGGACAGCTCCACCGTTACTTTCACAGTGAGCGAGCGAATGGTTTGGCTGAATTGCTGAATGGCGCTCCTATCGAGCGTGTACTTCGTCCGTCCGTGCTGGAGAATCTTGATTTCATCGCCACCGGCAGCTTGCCTGTTAACCCAGCTGAGTTACTGCTACGCACAGAGCTCGCGACGATGCTGAGTCAACTCGCGCCACAGTACGACTTGGTGCTGATTGATGCTGCGCCACTATTGGCGGTGGCTGATAGTTTGGTATTAGGTACACATGCCGGCGCTATCTTGCTGGCGGCGCGTGCCGGGCGCACCCTGCCAGGTGAAATTGCCGAGGCACTGAAACGACTCGCGCGTGCAGGTCTTGCAGCCAAAGGCATGGTGTTCAATGACCTCGCCGAGGATGCGAGCGGATACCGCTACGGCAAACACTACGGCTATGGAAAACTCCGTCAGATCGGTTACTCGCACAGCACCAAGCAAGCAACGGCGGGCGCATGAGTCATCACGCGCTGGCGACCGAGATATCGATACGCGGGATAGATATTCTTCGTCTCGCACGTGCTCAAGATCCCGGTCTCGCCACTGAATTCCATCGATGGCCCTTGCCCGACTATGTTTGGCCGGCGCTAGAAAGATGCTATCGCAGCATCTACTGTTCTGAGTCGCAGCTAAGGATTTCAGGCGGCATGACAGCGCGTATCGAAGCTTGGGTAGCACGGCGCGATGGCTGTATTTCGGCAGTTATTCTATTTGAGCGCTCTCAGCATCAAATACGCGTATTGAATGAGGTGTTTGTACTCTCAGCGCAAGTGCTCGGCGAGTTTGCCGATGCCGTATTTGCGCTGTATCCAAAGCTTCACATAATACGCATTCATGCCGTAAGAATCGCCGCGCTACCCAAGCAATACATCAGCTTATCGGCAGCTGTTTCAGATGACTACCTGGTGAAACTGCCTCCTAGTACAGAGCAATGGCAGCGATCTCTGTCTGCACGTACACGCGAGAAACTACGCTATTACCTGCGCCGAGCGCAGCAGCGCGCACCGACATTTTGTTTTCGAACGTTTGGTAGCAATGAATTCAGTCTTGCGCAGATCAAGCAGATCATTCAGTTCAACCGCGCACGCATGCAGGTCAAGGGTAAACGTTTCGGTATGAGCGCTACCGAAGAGCGCCAGATTTGCCAGATAGTGCTTGAGCGCGGGCAGTTATCCATCATTGAGATCGACGGTCAACCACGCGCCGGGCTGCTTTGCACTTCGGTGGGCGGTGAGGTTTTTATGCACGTGATTGCCCATGATCCTGCCTACGATGATCTTCGGCTGGGCCTTCTGTGCTGTGCGTTGACGATTGAAGATGCAATAGCCAAAGGGTGTCAGCAGTTTCATTTTCTATGGGGGCGATATGACTACAAGACCCGACTCGGTGGTGAGCGCGAGGTGCTATCACAAGTATTGGTGTTTCGCGATGTATGGTCTTTAGTACAGCAGCCCGGCCTTTTTGCAGCGCATGCATGGGCACGGGCTCGGGCATCGGCGCGGGATTGGGTAATGCGCCGGCGCCAGCGTTGAATTGAATCAGATCGCAAAAGGAATCGTATGTTCATCGACACACGCCAGATTAGTGATGGCAAAGCGCTCATCGTCACAGTGTGCATCATCGGTGGCGGCGTTGCAGGGCTGACGATTGCACGAGAATTGGAGCGGGCAGGTGTGGATACCTGTGTGCTAGAGAGTGGTGGATTTGAGGCTGATGACGCCAACCGCGACTTGTACCGTGGCAGGTCTACCGGCATCGATTACCAATTTGCAGATGGTTGTCGAGCCCGATTTTTAGGCGGTAGTAGTAATTGCTGGGGTGGTTGGAGCCGACCGCTGGATGCCTGGGACTTTGAGCAGCGCGACTGGATACCGCATAGTGGTTGGCCCTTTGGGTTGAATGAGATGGCGCCTTACTACGCACGGACGCATGAGCTACTCAAGTTGGGGCCGATTAATTTCGAACCGCACTACTGGGAGCAAGCGATAGCGCGAAAAGATGTACGGAGGCTACCACTAGGCGACGGTGATGTGCGTGACACCATTTCGCAATTCAGTCCACCCGTTCGGTTCGGTAAGCATTATCGTCAGGAGCTAAAACTAGCACGCCATGTACGGGTTTTTTTATATGCGAATGTGACGGAGCTGGTACCTGATCCGCTGGGGATGCGAATCAAACAAGTCCGCGTACAGACGCTCAATGGAAAAGGCATGACGGTTGCGGCGCGACTATTTGTGCTGGCAAGTGGGGGTATCGAGAATGCTCGTTTGCTACTTGCCTCGAACCGGGTGTTCAGTCAGGGTATTGGAAACCAGCACGATTTGGTGGGGCGATATTTTATGGATCACCCACGCATGGTAGTGGGTCAGGTTGAATTCAAGCCGCAGTGGTCGCGCAACAAGCTATATGACATCAAATACAACTACATGAACCAGGCGGTTGCGTCGCAGGGGCAGCATATTGCCGCACAGCTGGCCTTGACGCCCCAAGCCATGCAACGTGAGCGTGTGCTGAATGCGCGGGTATGCTTTTGCTCGGAATTTCCGGGAGAGGGTAGTGATGGAGCTAAAGCGCTGTTTCGTGTCAAACAGGCACTGTTAAAAAAAGATCAGCCGGGACATACGCTGAGTGGCGACGCACTGACCATGACACGTGACCCAGTGAATACATTTTTGTATGGCTTCACAAGGCTGTTCCATCCCCGATTCTTGATTCGCAATGTGGGTTTTCAGCTGATTATTGAGCCGCTTCCTGATCCGGATAGTCGTGTCAGCTTATCTACAACCCAACGAGATGCGCTCGGCATGCCGCGGGTGGAAGTGTGTTGGAAACTAGATCCTCTCGTGCGACGTACAGCCGATAAAACCCTTGCCCTGATCAGCCAGACCTTGCAACAGAAAGATATTGCACAAGTTAGTGCATTACCCACAATTGAACAATCCGGTTGGCCTGCTACTTTTGAGATCGAGGGTACTTGGCACCACATGGGAACTACGCGCATGCATGATGATGAGCGTAAAGGTGTGGTGAACCGCGATTGCAAAGTGCACGGTTACACCAATTTTTATATCGCGGGTAGTTCGGTGTTTCCGACAGCAGGTGCAAATTTCCCCACGATTACGATCGCTGCGCTAGCCCTGCGCCTCGCGACACATATGGTGGCAGAGTTGAAAACGCCTAGTAGTGCACCGATTGACTCTTCGATGATGGATTACGGTACTTCTGCTTTTCCGGTCAGCGCATCG
Source organism: Burkholderiaceae bacterium (assembly GCA_044347535.1). GTDB lineage: Bacteria > Pseudomonadota > Gammaproteobacteria > Burkholderiales > Burkholderiaceae_D > Pernthalerella. Next base: position 2,018 of record JBIKUP010000058.1, on the reverse strand, counting down.
GGTTGAATAAGTATTGATCTCTCGATTTAATCCCTCGATTCAAACACTTGCTTCGATCAGACGCGTTGCTCACGCGCCCCGATCATGCGCTTCGATCGCTCGAATCTATCAATCCTCTTCATCGCTCGCCTTAATTCCTTGCCTTAATTCCTCGCCGTAATTCCTCGCCGTAATTCCTCGCCGTAATTCCTCGCCGTAATTTCTAAGCTTTATCCCACACCTTCACTCCTCTCTGAATAAGTAGGCAGTTTTCTACTGCCTAGGCGCTGTAGTTCACAGATTTCCTTCTGCCACGTACATTGGCAAATTTTCTACGAAGAAATCTTTTTCATTTCCCCTTGGAACTCTTTTCGTAAAGCAATGCTCTGACACAAGCATTTGCATGCGATCTCTTGTCTGGGATCACAAAATTTACGTGGGAGAAATACTTGATATTTAAATTGTCATTTGACGTCACCGCCATGCGTGCGCTTTCGCTGACTGCCTTCACGGGCGTTTCAGTGATGCTGACCGCGTGTGGCGCTGGCTCCGGAACTGCGCAGTACACCCTTGATGCCAATGGCAATCTCACATCAGCCAGTGCGAGCAGCAAACTCTCAAACGGCGCTACCCAAACTGCATCACTCACCACCAGCCCGGTCACATCGGCGGCAGGTGGGACCAGCACGGGTACCGCGACAGGCACCACCACGACGACCCCGGGTACCAGTACAACGACCGGCAGCACGACGACCACGGGCACGACCAGCATCACGCCAGGCTTGGGATCAACCACCTCGGGTTCAACCAACTCTGGTTCGACAAATACCACCACTGGTTCAACCGCGACCGTTAATCCGCAGCCTTTTGGTCAGACGGGCACTTTCACCATGACCTTCTCCGAGGAATTCGCGGGCACTACGCTCGATGCGACCAAGTGGAATGACAAGATCTGGTACGAGACATCCAACGCCACCAAGAACTATGCGGTGTCGAACGGTAGCCTGAAAATCTGGCCGCAGCGTGATGCCAGCGGCAAATTCTTCAATCGCACCATCGATACCGACGGCAAGTACTACCAGACCTATGGTTTCTTTGAAATCGAAGCCAAGCTACCGATTGGTAAGGGTACCTGGCCGGCGTTTTGGTTGTTTAACCATATTGGCACCCGGCGCCCCGAAATCGACGTCATGGAAGCCTATGCTGGTGGTGGACCGAATAGCGGCTGGTCAGACGCAAACTTCCATCCGACGGCGTATGCCGCCACCATTTGGATAGATGCAGGTCAGCTTGGCGGTACCAAGACCATGGTCACCAGTGATCTTTCAGCGGCGTTTCACAAGTACGCACTGAAGTGGGAAGCTGGTATGCAAACTTTTTACTTCGACGGCAAACCCGTATACAGCAAGGCGGTAGCCATGCCTGATCCAATGTACCTCATGCTCGACCTCTGGTATGGCAGCGCATCGGGTCAGCCAGACAACACGACCCCAACCGGTATCGCCAACTCGTATGAAGTGAATTACGTACGTGCTTGGAAGTTGTAATCAGTAATAGGTTTTATGGTGGGTGAATGCTTCCGGTGATACTCGATTGATACCGGATGCTTGATAGGCCAGCTTCGTGCTGGCCTTTTTTTGTTTGGCTGCAATATAACTAGCGCAGTCTGCTGCATGATGTAGCAGAACATGGCGCGCTATCCACTCTTGATTCTTTTGTACCTACTGAGCCTATGCGCTGCTGCCCAGACCATACGCCCGATGCCTGTGGTCGTTCCCGATCAAGAGACGCTGTGGCTTGATTGTGGCGAGGTCTACAGTGGTGAACTCAAGCTGCTCCAGGCACGCAATGTCACGGTTCGTACAACCGGAAGCTGTGGCAAAGCGACATTGACACCGGCGATCCCGGTCAAGGGTTGGGCGCGCGATCCGCGTCGTCCGCAGGTCTGGTTCGCCGCCACTTCGTTCAGACCGTCGCAATTACAACTCGGTGAGGAGTTCATCGCCATAGCCCATCACCCGAACGCGTCAGCACCATGG
>JBIKUP010000057.1:0-7102 GCA_044347535.1 Burkholderiaceae bacterium | reverse complement strand
CGCGCCGATTGACAGTGGCAACAACAAGGCGACCAAGCCTTTTGAAAAAACTCTGAAACAATGGTATGGGATTGTCATGCCGAACTCCGTACTGATGGATATTTAGAGGTTCTAAAAAAAGCTGATGGCGAGGCGCGCTGCCGCAGACAGTACGGTGGTACGACAAGGTGGTACGACAAGGCGGTGCAACAAGGCTAGCGGCTTTTTGTTAGAGCCTCTTAGATTAAAATGTACCAGGATACGCCCCACCATCGAGCAAAATATTCTGCCCGTTGATGTAGCCTGCATGAATACTGCACAAGAAAGCGCACGTCGCACCGAATTCATCGACCGTACCAAAACGTTTTGCGGGGTTGCCGTTGCGGCGCGCAGCGATCAGTGTTTCGATCTCTTGGCCAGTGGCTTTGGCCGACGCTTCAAAGGTCGCACGCAAGCGATCGGTTTCAAAAGGCCCTGGCAGCAGGTTATTGATGGTGACATTCTTGTGCGCCACCGTGCGCGACAAACCTGCGACGAATCCGGTTAAACCAGTGCGTGCGCCATTCGAGAGACCCAAAATATCAATCGGCGCCTTCACCGCACCTGAGGTGATATTGATGACGCGACCGAAGCCGCGCGCCATCATGCCGTCAATGGTCGCGCGTATCAGCTCGATAGGCGTCAGCATGTTAGCGTCAAGCGCAGCGATCCAGTGCTCACGCTCCCAGTTACGGAAATCACCGGGTGGCGGGCCGCCCGCATTGGTGACCAGTATGTCGGGGTCGGGGCATGCGGCTAGCACTTGCTTTCGGCCTTCTGCCGTGGTGATGTCGGTTGCAACGAAGTTCACCTCGACCGCAGAACCGACTTGTGCGCGAATCTGCTGTACCGTGGCCTCAAGGTTGGCTGCATTGCGCGCCACCAGGGTGACATGCACGCCCTCTTTCGCCAACGCCTCAGCACAACCACGCCCTAAACCTTTACTGGCGCCACCCACGAGTGCACGTTTACCGCGTATGCCGAGATCCATTGAGTTTCTCCTGTATGTCGATTGAGGCTTTTTATTGAATTCGTGTTTTATTGAATTCGTATTTTATTGAACGCTTCATGGTAGTCGACCATAAGCTTTGCTGACCAAGTGCCCTAGTTGCCCGAGTACTTTATCCGACTTAGGAATTTAGCCACCGAACAACAAGCGTGGCAGCCAGAGCGAAATTTGCGGCACGTAGGTCACCAATAGCAGGAAACCGACCATAGTCGCCAGCCACGGCAGCACCGCGACAGTCAACTCGGTGATGCCCATTTTGGTAATGCCCGAGGCCACATACAAGTTCAATCCCACTGGCGGATGGCACATACCAATTTCCATATTGACCACCATGATGATACCGAAGTGCACCGGATCAATCCCCAGTGCGGTCGCGACCGGAAACAGAATCGGCGCCATGATCAGCACGATGGATGACGGCTCCATGACATTACCCGCCAACAACAGCAACAGGTTTACCACCAACAGAAAACCGACCTGACCAAAGCCTTCATCGATGATCCAGGCCGCCATCGCCTGCGGAATCCCCTCACTGGTCATCAGGAATGAGAACAGCACGGCGTTGGTGATGATGTACAGCAGCATGGCCGACATTGCCGCCGAGCTGAGCAGTACCTTGCCGACATCTTTGATCTTCAGATCGCGATAAACAAACACCGCGATCACGCAGGCATAAACCGCCGACACCGCAGCCGCTTCAGTTGGCGTGAACAGGCCGCTATAAATGCCGCCCATTACCACCACAATCAGCAGCAGACCCCAAGCGCTATCGCGAAACGCGCGGCCGCGTTCCGCCCATGTGGCCGGCGCCATGCGGGGATAGCCCTTTTTACGCGCCAGTACCCATGTAGTTAGGCCCAGAAGGAAAGCCAGCATCAGCCCGGGTACTACACCTGCCATGAATAGTTTACCGACCGAGGTATTGGTCGATACCGAGTACATCACCATCACAATCGATGGCGGTACCAAAATACCGAGTGCGCCCGAAGTCGTGATGACGCCCGCACCGAAAGATTTTGGATAGCCCTGCTGCACCATCGCCGGCAGAATAATCGAGCCGATCGCAACTACCGTTGCAGGCGACGACCCCGACACTGCCGCAAACAGCGCGCACGCCACCACCCCGGCTAACGCAAGGCCACCGTGCCAGTGGCCGACCATAGAGGTCGCAAAGTTAATCATGCGACGCGCTACGCCACCATGGGTAAGGAAGCCCCCCGCCAGGATAAAAAACGGGATCGCCATGATCTCGAATTTCTCGATGCCGGTGAACAGCTTCAGCGCGACCGCCTGCACCGGCACCTCGGTCATGGTGAACAAGAAGGTCAGTACCGTAAGGCCAAGCGCGATCGAGATCGGCATGCCAGTCAGCATCAGCGCAATCAGCAGAATAAAAATCAGCGCTGCATTCATTGGCGCCCCTCTGCTGTATCTTTGGCCAAGCCCTCAACATGGGAATGATCGTGGGTCGGTAACTCGCCACCGCGTGAGAACTGCCATGCAACCTGCAGAAAGCGAGCGCACATCAGCGCCGAGCCGAGCGGTATCGCCAGATACACAACCCAGATCGGTACCTCCATGACCTCTGAGGTGCTCGAGGTGGCGGAGCGCTCAAGTACGAAATCCGCACCGAGTACGGCAATCACGCCGGTGAACAAGGCGCCTGACAGCAAGCCAAACAAAATGAAGCGCCGCTGCAATGGTGTTGGCAGGCGATTGACAAGCACATCGACGCCCACATGAATCCCAGTGCGAACACCATAGGCAGCGCCGAACTTGGCCATCCAAACGAAGAGATAAATCGTGAGTTCTTGCGCCCAGCTGGTATCGATACGCAGTAGCAGATCTTGCAGTACAGGCACCGCGAATCCAGAGGCATAGCGATGGACCACGGCTATAAAAATCACCAGCGTCGCTGCGGCCATCAAGAAGGCAATCAGCCACTCTTCAAGATGATCGAGGATTTTCATGGCAGGGGTTATCTGAGCGCTGGAGGCTTTAAATCGCCAGCAGGTAAAGACGGATCGCGGCGATTATTCCGACCGTCCAAACAATCGATCGCAGCGCAGCCTGATTGGTGACGTAACAGTAGATGTAGAGAATGCGTGCGGCAATAAACACCCAGCAGGTTTGGGCAATTTGAGCGTGATCGGTGCCGGTGACTAAGGCTAGCAACACCCCACCCGCAAATAATGGAAATGCTTCGAAGCTATTTTGCTGCGCGGCGTTTGCACGAGCGCGCCAGTCATCCTGGTCCGCCATCCAGGCGCGGGGTTGGCTATTGTCGTAATCCTTCGCGCGCCACTTGGCAATACCGGCACAAATAATCGGTAACAATCCAGCGATCAATAATGTAGCAACAATTTGATTCATTAAGGTCTTCTCCCAAAGATCAACAAGTACGTGTTTGCTGGATGACCGAAACTAACGCCGCACCAAAAAAGTCAATTCCATCAAAAGAAGTGCCGCATCCCTAGCTCGAAAGTCCACTGCATGCCGTACCGCTGATCTGTTCCGCTGAGCCCGGTACCGGGGCGGACATAAAATCCGGTTTTGGGCAGAATAAATTTCCCTACCTCTACTTTGATTTGCGAACTGGCACGATCAGCGTTGTGATGATCAATCCAATAAGCATATTCAACAAAACTGTATACCTTCGCCGGCCAACGGGTAAGTATTGACGCTCTCAGGTTGGTGTACTGCACATCCTCGCGGCTGGCGTCGCCACCGACCGCCTTGCCATATTGAATATAAGGGAAAAACACCGACTTTGCCTGCGGTAGATCGATCGCCGCGAATGCAAACGCCCCCAGAACATGCTTACCCGAACCCAGCGCGGTGCTGCTGGCGGTGTCGAATGTCAATTCGGAGCCCACCACGACCGAGTAATCGTCGGTTCGTAGTGCGCGCCAGGCGACGCGGGTGAGCAAGTTGCCAATACCCGCGCTGGCACCTCCGGTGGCCGGGTCATAACGTGCTATGGGCAACTCTGTACGAAAACCCAATGATTTGCTGAAGGCGTATTCGAAGCGCGGTACCAAGGTCTGCATTGACGCAGTGCCGTAATCAACGAACTCCGAACGTAAATCGAAACGGTTTTTAAAATCAGTCGGATCAATGCGCTTGGCAATATCTACCGTACTGGCGACCGGGACCGGGACCGGGACCGGCGCCGGTGCCGCAGCTGCTTGATTTGGGCTTTGGATTGCGCTCTCCTCGGCCTGGCTAATCGGAGAAGCTAGTAAAAACACAAATAATGGTGGAAAAATGCAGCTTACCCGGCGCAGGCGCTGACTTAATCGGTGGAGCATTCTGGGCAAAAGGGGTAAATTTGGCACATGTCTGGTACGAATAACATAGCAGCTTATCATGACGAGGTGATGGAAAACGCCTCCCCAATACCGCTTAAACACCCCCGGGTCCAAAAGAAACCATTTAGCCGTTTATTCATTCATAGGTAATAAATAAGCCCGGGCGCAGCCCGCTGCTATGATTACCCAGAAATTATTCGGATTTTCAGGCTTAGGTAACAGGAAAACGATGGACGCAAAAGAATTCGCACGATTTTTTGGAGGCTTCTCAACCGAGAAGCGAGTCAAGCTTATTGCTACGCTGGCAGAGGCTGGCAAACCCGGGCTGACCCTGATTGACCTATCCCGCAAAACCGATCTGTCGGTGATCGATATCGGCAATGCCGCCGAGGCGCTATTGATGATGGACCTGATGAATATTTCGGTCAAAGGCGAAAACAAAATGCTGTTTCTCAACTTTGATGTGATGAGTAAGTTATTTGACGAGGCTTATCACACCTTCGGACAAGGGCGATTTGTTCGGCAGGAGGAAGAACGGGCTGCCGCAGCAGCGGCTGAATTAGCCGAAGCGGCGGCTGAAGCTGAAGCTACGGCCGCGCCGGATAAACCAAGCGAAAAATCAACGCCGACTAAAGCTTAGTCAGATTTAGTAAGTCTACCGACGACAGCCTCCAAGCAAACTGGCTCAAGGCTTAGTTGGCCTTGGCCTCACAGCCGTATCGGCTGGTGCAAAATAAGAATCCACACTCGGTATCCAGATGCTTGGGCTTCATTCCCAAGGCTTCACAGCGCTGCTTCTGTATTACCCAAGATTTTCCTGAAAAATCAAACACGCTATAGCTATAGCGTGTTTCACCATCCGAGCCAAGTTTGGTGGTAGTGCACGCTGCCAACAACAGCATAGACACGAGAAAAAAACTTTTAAGTGTGTTCAGCATACGTTTCCATAAATCCTTGTGCCAACCTGAGGAATTCGGTAGGCGGAAAAATCGTCAGTACCTAACATTCAATTTGAAAGGGTCGAGAAACGTGATGTCAACTCCTCCCTCTGGTGTGCTCAATTAAAGGCACCCGCCGAATCAACAGCACTAAACGACGCCCAAAGCGCAGGAACGGGTACAGCACATGTGCCAACCACTTCCGCGAGAATACAAAACGCTGCATTCGGTTAAGCAGGTCGTGCTGATTTGAGAGGATCGCCAACTGGTGCATGGCATCTGCACCGACATATACCAAGCCATCAATCCACACCAACATACCATCATCCAGACGATAGCCAAGCGCTAGAAATTCATTGATGCGCTTATCTGTACTACGGGCGCTGAGTAACTCGACTTGCATGCTTTCTCGTAAGCGTAGAAGCGAGACATAGGCATTGCAAAATGGGCACGCGCCGTCATACACGATAAGCAACTTCTGTTGATTCATTCGGTACCCTTGAAAGACAAATGCCCCTTGCGGGGCATTTGAGCGATGTCCGCAGGGACATTGCTAGACTCCTTCTCTAAGAAAACGCCCACTGAATTCAGCGGGCGTTTTCATGTAACTGGCGGAGACCGAGGGATTCGAACCCTCGATACAGGTTTAAGCCCATATGCTTCCTTAGCAGGGAAGTGCCTTCGACCACTCGGCCAGGTCTCCAAACCCACAACCTTGCAAAGTCTGCAAGGCTGAAAGGCGCCAAATAGTAACTTTCAAGCCTGATTTGGTCAATCCGGGCGGTGGCGATTGTGCTTCCGCCGTGCTGTGGCTGCTGGATCCCCGCCCAAAATGGCACCCGGGGCTGCTTTGGCACAAATGTCAAACCGGCAAACTCAGATTGATACGCCTGGCTAAAGGGCCCTGCGAGTCTGGCTGAGCAGGCTCAATTGCTGCTGCCCGATGATCCGTGAGGATGCGATACACCAAGATGCCGTCGAGTTTGGGGAGATACGATGGACGGGTCGGCCACCGCGACCTCGGATGTACCGAGACGCATGATCTGGCCGATTTTCTCGACTTTCAACCCTACCCACACCCGGAGCAAGCAGATGCGCATATTTCCTTTGTTAACCAACGTCATCCTCGCGATTGCGATAGCGATCTCCGGCGGATGCGCTTCAACCAAGACCAGCGAAGGTACTGGAGAGTATTTCGATGACAGCTGGGTCACGACCAAGGTGAAGGCTGCGATATTCAACGAGCCGACACTGAAATCGGCAGAGGTCAATGTCGAAACCTTCAAAGGTGAGGTGCAGTTAAGCGGCTTTGTCAGCTCCGATGAAGATATCCGTAAAGCAGTGGCGCTGGCCAAGGGAGTTAAGGGGGTCAAGAGCGTCAAGAATGATATGCGTGTCAGAGGCCGATAAATCCCCTTGGCTTGGCTGCGAATCAAGGGCGGTAGCCTGAAACAAAGCACCGCCCTCGATGGCTGTTTAACTTACGGCTTGATGGTGCCCTACAACCTTCCTGTCAGTAGCATGACCAGTAGCACGATAAGGATGATGCTCACGATGCCGCTGGGAGCGTAGCCCCATTGCCTGCTATGTGGCCAAGTCGGTATGACGCCAATCAAAATAAGAACCAAGACAATCAGAAAAATAGTGCCAATACCCATCTCATCTTCCTTTCGCGTCGGGTGGCATGTCAGCGGCTGACAGCCATGAACTGGGGCACTGATGAAGCCCACAGGGCGGTACGATTGCAGCATGCATCAGTGGCGATCGGATGGCGTTGAGTGTCGTCTAGTCGAACCCATTCAGTGCTGGGCACCGCTAGATCAATA
>JBIKUP010000056.1:0-7118 GCA_044347535.1 Burkholderiaceae bacterium | reverse complement strand
AAACAACCGCCCAGACGGCGAGGGTGGGGCAGAGCAGCCTAGCAATGCCGAGATCGAAGCCGCAGCCAAGGCAGCTGGATTGCACTATGCCTATTTGCCGGTGATTAGCGGCCAGATCACCGAGCAACAGGCCAGAGACTTTGCCGACTTGCTCGCCAACTCGCCCGGGCCCCTGCTAGCGTTTTGCCGCAGCGGCGCTCGCTCGCAGAACCTGTATCAGTTGGCGCACATGGTGAGCGGTAAATAACCCTTTGCTTAGCTAGCTGTGGCCTCACGTACTTCCGAGGCGCTAGCCAGTCGACCACCACTGCGCTCGATACGCGACCGCGCTGCACGTACTTGGTCGACATTACTCACCGTGTGGCCCAAAGGCGCGTCTTCCAACCCCACCCGTACATGACCACCATGCGCTACGGTGTGCTCAATCAGTGAATCGATTTGCACACCTAAACCCGCCACCATCCATGCTGCCTCCGGCGCTTCAACAGCGAGTAGCCGCGCATACGCTTCCACTGCCCATGGCTGCGGAGGAAAACCGAAAGTGAAGTGATCGGAAAACATCAAGCGGTACACCGGCTGCGGCACGTCATCAAGCGCACGGTGCAAGGCAGCACCAAGCCGCATAAAGCCGGGTTCATAGATCGCATAAGAGGGAGTTAATCGGTACTGCTGGCACAGCGCAAGCCCACGCCGCACATGATCTTCCGGGTTCGCGTAGATGAAACCCTGCTTACCTCGCTTGATGTCGTCTTGCGTCGTGATGTGGGTCGAGCCGGGGTCAACTACGGTCCATTCAAGCAGACCGTTGCGTGCTAAGGCTTCAACTGCGCTGTAGCGCTGCTCGGCATTCACACTACCCTTCGCATCGATATCACCCGCAAAGGGCAGCGTGCCGTAGCAGATGACATCCACCTTGCTGCGAATACGCTCGATGATAGGTGCGTAAATCTCGGCATCATCACGCTGCCGACCCGTGGCAGGATCGTAGGGATGTAGGTGAATGATCGCAGCGCCTTCGTGGGCGCACGCAATTGCCTGTTCGACGATCTCGTCAGCGTGGATGGGAATGGCTGGTTGGCGCTCCCGAGACCAGGGGCCGTTCAGCGCAACTTCCAACCAGGTTGAGCCTTTGTTCTTCATGCCCCGAGTTTAACCGTAGAAGCTAAATCGACCTTACAGTCCCTCATTCAGGCTATCATCGCAGCTAGATAATCTTGTTGAATTTGCACCGACAAAGCTAAGCATTCCGGGATTGGAGAGAACATGACAAAACAGGGTGCTGCTTCGTCCGAGGCGCAGATGATCAAGATTAAGGCGAGCGACGGTAGCGGCGAGTTTTCTGCGTATTTGGCGCAACCGGCGTCGGGTGCTGGCCCCGGTCTGGTCATCGCACAGGAGATTTTCGGGGTCAACGCTAATCTAAGGCAAATCGCCGATCACTATGCCGAGGCGGGCTATCTTGTTCTCGTGCCTGATCTATTCTGGCGCCAGCAACCCGGTGTGCAATTGGGCTATACGCCAGAAGATTGGCAGCGCGCGTTTCAGTTCTTCCAAGGCTTCGACCAAGACCTGGGCGTCGATGATCTGCAAGCGACCATTGACGCGCTGCGTGAGCGGCCGGGTTGTACTGGCGAAGTCGGTGTCATGGGTTTCTGCCTGGGCGGCAAGTTGGCTTACTTATCTGCGTGCCGGACCGATACCGATGTAGCGATCGCCTATTACGGTGTCGGTATCGAAGATGCGCTGGACGAGGCTGACGATATCGAATGCCGCTTAGTCGTGCACATCGCCGGACTCGATCAATACTGCCCGCCCGAGGCGCAGCAAAAAATTATCAAGGGTCTCGCGAAGCACGAGGACATCGAGGTTCACGTGTATCCGAATGCAGACCATGCGTTCGCGCGCCCGGCCGGCGATCACTATCATACGGAATCAGCGCAATTAGCCGAGCAGCGCAGTCTCGCTGCGTTACGCGAGGAAATCGGACCTTAGCCATTCATGCCGATTCATTAACAATCGTTCGCTAGCGCGGATGTTGGGCTACAGCGTCGACGCTGCTCTCTAAAATTATGGCAACGCAGCATCGATATCGGTTGACGCGGCAATTTCACCAAATGGATGATCTGACTATCGTTAGATAGTGCGGTGATTTGCGCCGCCCGCCAACACTTACTAAGGCAAGCCAATGAAATCAACCCGCATTATTCAATCTGCCCTAAGAAACACTCGCCTGCTGGCAGTCGCCAGCTGCCTAAGTCTTGCTCAGACCAGCCCAGCAGTTGCACAGGAATTCAGAATTGGCATTGTCAGCTTCTTGTCTGGACAGGCCGCGGATAGCTTCGGCGTGCCGGCGGTGAATGGCGCGAAGGTATTAATCGAAGCATTCAACCAAGGTAAAGCCCCCGCGCCTTATAACAAGCCGGGCTTTGGTGGAATGACCATCGTACCGGTGTTTGTCGATGAAAACGGTGGCGCAACCAAGCAGGTACAAGAACTACGTAATTTATACGACCGAGAAAATGTTGATGCAGTCGTCGGCTATGTCAGCTCAGGCGATTGTTTGGCAGTGGCGCCAGTCGCGGAGGAAATGAAAAAACTGCTGATACTGTATGACTGCGGTACGCCGCGCATTTTTGAAGAAGCCAGCTATCAGTATGTGTTTCGTACAGCCTCGCATGGCGCTATGGATAATGTTGCCGCCGCGCGCTACCTGAAGGCACGCGATACCAAAGTCGAGACGATCAATCTGATCAATCAGGACTACGCCTGGGGTCATGATTCGATCAAGGACTTTACGCTCTCCATGGCGGTGCTATACCCGAATGCCAAAGTGCAGGCTGACCAACGACCCAAGTTTGGTGCAGGGCAGTACGGTACTGAGATCTCAGTTGATGACTCAGCCCGCAGACATCACGCACTCCAGCTTGTGGGGTGGTGATTTGCAGGCGATGATCTTGCAGGCATCACCGCGTGGCATGTTCAGAAAATCACAGGTAGTACTGACGGCTGCTGATCATGTGCTGATTCCTTTGGGTGACAGAATGCCCGAAGGTGTTGTGCTTGGCGCACGCGGTGCCTATGGCATGTTGGCACCGAAATCTACGCTAAATGATTGGTGGTGGAATCTTTACCAAAACCGCTGGAATGTCTATCCGGTGCAGGCACCGTATCGTATGGCCCAAGGTTTGATGGGTCTGAAACTCGCGGTTGAAAAGGCGATGGCAGCCAATCGCGGTAAAAAGCCGACCACTGAGCAGATCGCTGCAGCGCTGACTGGCTTGGAATGGGAATCTCCCGGCGGTCGGATCAAGATGGCCCTGGGCGGCGGACATCAAGCGATACAACCTACCGCGATCGGTATCACCAAATGGGACGCTGACAAGCGCATGATGGTGATGAAAGATATACAGCGCTTTGATGCCGAGTGTGTTAACCCGCCACCGACGATGAAGTCCGAAGACTGGATCAAGGCGGGCTTCCCGGGGGCAAAGTGCAAATGATTGCACGCGCTACTCTTTGGTTTCGTTAGATGGCACTGCTTCTCACCATCTTGGTGGATGGCTTGACCTATGCGTCATGGCTGTTCATCGTGGCGCTTGGGCTGACACTGGTATTCGGCATTCTTAAAATTTTGAATGTCGCACATGGCAGCTTTTACGCGCTCGGCGCTTATGCTGCCGCCAGCATGGTTGCCTGGTTCGCCAGCATGCAACTCGCGCCAGCATTCTCGATTGTGGCGATGTTGCTGGCAGCCGTCGTAGTGGCGGCAGTAGTCGCGCCCCTCTGCGAGCGTGGCCTGCTTCGAATGTTCTATGGCCGTGATGAGGTGTTACTGGTACTGGTCACCTTCGCCCTGTTTCTCATCATGGAAGATCTCACCAAGCAGATCTGGGGCGTTAACCCGTTGTATGTCGCCGATCCGTATATGCTGTTCGGTATGGTGGAGATTGGTGAGCTGTCGTATGTCGGTTACGACTTCATGCTGGTGCTGGTAGCGCTGATCGTTGGCGTGAGTGTGTGGTGGGGCCTCAACCGCACCCGCTTCGGCAAACTGGTATTGGTCGTTATTCACAACGAAGAAATCGCAGCGAGCATGGGCGTGAATGTCTCGCGCATTTATACCGTGGCGTTTTCGGTGGGGATTTTTCTTGCGGCACTAGGCGGTGCCTTCACCGCGCCGATGATCTCGGTACAGCCGGGTGTTTCAGTCGGCGTGATCATCATCTCTTTTGCTGTCGTGATTATTGGTGGTCTCGGGAGTATTCCCGGTGCCGCAGTGGGTGCGCTGATTGTCGGTATGGCGCGCTCGGCAGCGGTGCATTTATGGCCGGTAGCTGAGCTGTTCTCGATTTATCTGGTAATGGCGATTGTGCTGATGTTCCGCCCAGAGGGGCTGTTTCAGCGCGTGCAGGCAAGGAAGATCTGAGATGACACAGCGAGGTTCAGCGCCTTTGCGCACCTGTCTGATCGGCCTGATTTGCATCGCCGCGCTGCTGCTTGCTGGTACTGCTTTGCCGCGTTGGCTCACTTTCTTGCTCACGATGTCATTCGCCAATGGCATCGTCGCGCTTGGCATCATGCTACTGATGCGTAGCGGCGTGGTGTCATTTGGTCAGGGCTTGGTATTTGCTACCGGTGGCTATACCGCAGCGCTCGGTTTCGGCGTGCTCGGTATTAGCGACGGTTTGCTACTCACCTTGGGCGGTGGATTAGTAGCTGCCTTGCTCGCAGCACCCTTTGCATGGCTGATCGCGCGCTATCGCGGTATTTTCTTTGCAATGTTGACCTTGGCGCTATCGATGGTGATGTATGGATTGCTCGTTAAATCGACGGCGTTTGGCGGTTCTGATGGTTTGAATATTGGTCGTGTCAGTTATCTAGGCATGCGCCCGGCAGATGCTTGGGTTGGGTACGCTAACTATGCGGTGACCGTGGTGGTGGTCGGTATCGTCAGCATACTGATGCGTGTTTATTTTGATTCAGTACGTGGACTAGTTGCGCTATCGGCACGTGATAACGAGATTCGGGTGGAGTATTTGGGTAGTTCGGTGCAGTCACTGATCGCGACTAATTTCATCATCGCTGCTTTCTGCGGTGGTGTGGGTGGTGCACTGGCCGTGATCGCATTAGGACATGTTGAGCCGGATTACAGCTACTGGACGCGTTCGGGCGATTTCGTATTCGTAGCAATTCTGGCGGGTCATCATAGTGTGCTGGCTGCGTTTATCGCTTCGGTTGCGCTTGAATTAGTGCGGTCTTTCTCGAGCGCGTATTTTCCGCATAGTTGGCAATTGGCGATGGGCTTGTTCTTGCTCGCGGTGATCCGTTTCCTGCCAACAGGTATCGGTTCGCTATGGGCGGTACGTACGCGCTCAACGAGTACCAAACGGGGTGCGGCATGAATAGCTCTAGCGCTATCGTCGCGCGTGGCCTGCAAAAGAAATTTGGGGCGGTTACTGCAGCGGCCGATCTGCAGATTGAGATTGCGCACGGCGCGCGAGTGAGTCTGATTGGTAGTAACGGCGCCGGAAAAACAACCTTCGTCAATATGCTCACGGGCTATATCATGCCGGATGCGGGTGACATTTTGCTGGATGGCCGCAGTATCGTCGGGCTGGCACCGCGGCAAATCGCGCGCTTAGGTGTGGCACGATCATTTCAGATTCCCCAGCTCTATAAAGCGCTATCCGTACAAGACAACCTACTGGCAGCGATTGCTGCGCAGCAGAGCGCACTCTCGTTCTGGCGTCCGGCGCATCACCCTGAGAGTGTGGCGCATGCCCATGAAATCCTGCAGCGTTTTGATTTGTTGGTGCATGCAGATCGGCTCGTGAGCGAGCTCCCGGGTGGCGTACGTAAGTTGCTCGATATTGCGATGGCGCTCACCCGTCAGCCGACCGTGCTACTGCTGGATGAACCAACGTCGGGTGTCTCTGCCGATGAAAAATTTCCCATGATGGATACCGTGATGCGGGCGCTAGAAGGCAGCCGCACCACGGTACTGTTTGTCGAGCATGATATGGATATCGTTGCGCGCTACAGTGAGCGCGTGATTGCCTTTTATAGTGGACGCATCATTGCGGATGGCCTACCTGAGGTGGCGCTGGCCATGCCTGACGTGAAGCGTTATGTGACTGGCGAGATGATCGCGGTGGATGATCATGCTTGATATTGATCGTCTCCATGTCTCGATTCAGTCAGCCCAAGTACTGCGCGGCTTGTCGCTGTCGCTGGGCAAAGGACAAATGATCGGATTAATCGGTCGCAATGGTGCGGGTAAGACCACCACGCTGCGTGCCATCATGGGTCATCTGCCTTTGAGTAGCGGCACTATTCAATTCGATGGACAAGACTTATCGCGCTTGCCACCTCACGCCCGCGCCGGCTTAGGTATTGGCTACATGCCGGAAGATCGCGGCTTGGTACCTGAGTTGAGCGTCGAACAAAATATCTTGGTTCCGCTATGGGCGACAGGCGTGGCGGATACTGCCGAGCGGCTTGCATTTATCTACAAGGTACTACCTGAGTTACACGAGATGCGAGATCGACGCGCACTCTTGCTATCTGGTGGGCAGCAGAAGTTGGTCGCACTCGCGCGTGCGCTGACTATCGGAACACGCTTGCTATTGCTGGATGAGCCATTCGAAGGCGTAGCACCCGCTTTGTCGGCACGGTTGTCGGAAGTGATTGCCTCATTACGCGGGAGCGAGCTATCGGTGCTGATTGCCCAATCAGACCTCAATCACTCGCGCAGCTTGCTGGATGCCGAAATCAGGATAGAGCGCGGCGTGCAGCTTGCCGCGACCTGATTTTCTTTGATGCGCTTCCAGCGTAAATTCCCATCTATCGCATGATCGACTGGCAGAAGCATATTCGCTTACCCGACATGCGTACCGAAACCCACTTCGGTGATCGTGTGCTGCGCTGTTTTGTAGATCGCCCACCTTCGATGTACGCCATGCTTGAGCATGCCGTCGCTCGCTATCCTGACCGAGAGGCGCTGGCCTGTGGTGATCAGCGTTGGAGCTACCGTCAGTTGAATGCGGAGGTTGATCGAATCGCTGCAGGATTTACCGAGCACGGATTGCGCGCTGGCGAGCGCGTAGTAATGTTCATCG